>JALVKZ010000168.1 GCA_027033675.1 Pyrodictiaceae archaeon
CTTCTAGGTCTCTCTGTTAGCGATTATACCAGTTACGCGTAATAAACACATCCATGGACACGTATCACTACACCCATAGCCCGGCTCTTATGGTGCTGAGCGGCTCAGATAAATAGGCGCTACTCGCTAGGAACTATGCACGGGGCTTGCGAGATGCCTAAGAAGAGGCAGAATAGGGGAAGACACAAGGGCTCCAAGGGCAGAACAAGACTAGTACAATGTGATAACTGTGGAAGACTAGTACCAAGAGACAAGGCTATCTGTATAACAAAGATGTACACACCCCTAGACCCACAGTTAGCGCGAGAGCTTGAAAAGAAGGGAGCAATAATAATGAGATACCCCGTTGAGAAGTGCTACTGCATAAGCTGCGCCGTGCACTACGGCCTAGTCAAGGTAAGACCCGAGGAAGAGAGAAAGGCCGTAAGAGGACCCGTAATCTAGCACCCACATAGATCAATTCTTCTCCTTTTTGCCTAGACCACCGGTAAACCCTTCTGCCATGCCTAGGTTCCCCTCAGCACTTTTCGTAATACACGTCTCAGCCTACTAGCTCGTCTAGGGAAAGGTCTAAGGAGCCTTGGATGCGAAGGAGCTAGTAACAGAACTCGCCGAGAAACATGACGTTATATGGCTTGTTTATAGCAAGGATCCTGGGGGCAGACTCCCCCGCAGCTGGAAGGGGCTAGTCAACCACAAGAGACTTGACGTTATTCCCCGTATTGCCCTATCCGCTCTCTATCCCGGCGGTGTGCTTCTCCGAGACTCAGCCCTACTCGTGTTCCTAGACTCCGGTGAGAGAGGGGAACAGGGGAAACTCGTGGCTTTATATGGGGAGTGTATGCCCAGGGAGGCTCTCTATGAGCGCGAGGTAGCTCCCTTATTTCTGCGTAGTCTCCGCGGTGAAGAATGTGTTCTTGTAAACGATGCCTCGCTGGTATACGTTATGCGGTTGCTGAGGAAGAATGGGTATCGCTTGATAGCTCTAAGTGAAAAAGGAAACCTAATAGGACCAAGTGCCCTTAGGGGGAGACTTGTACTTGTTCTCGGTAGCTACTTTGATCCCCCAGCTAGGATGCTAGGCGAGGTAGACAAGTCCTACTCTATTGGCCCCTGTAGTTATCTTGCGAGCCACGTGGCTGCCTATATTAATGCTCTCAGGCTTGGTGCTGTTCGTGCTTGACTAGCTTCTCATATATCTCTTTGACTATACTTGTTATCTCATCTATCACGGTCTCTAGCCACTCCCTCCCCTTCTCAGCACTTGCCTGAGATGCTTTTCCTAGCACCGCCTCCGGGTACAATAGCTCCTCTAGTCTAGGCGAGTAGGTTGATAACTTGGGGAACCAGGGAGCTTCGTAGTCCCCTGCCTTATCCATGTCCACGTACTCTGGGACTATGTGAAGCATCGCGCTTGTCTCGTCCTCGCCTGCATGCCCAGGTGAACTGAATAGTTGTCTTCGCTTCTCCTGGGCCACATCCCTCCACCAATCAACAATAATTATCGTGGCACCGGTCTCGCTGCTTACCCGCTTAGCGGCTAGCTTTAGCACGTTTGTGTTGCCCCCATGCCCATTAACAATGAGTATGAGCTTGTACTTGTTACGGGCAATACCCCTTAACACGTCCTCTACGTAGGCTCTGAATCGTTCCTCGTCTATACTAATGGTTCCAGGGAAGCGCTCAAGCGACCGGGAGCAACCATACCAAATAGGAGGGTAGAGATGAGCACCCAGTTGCTCCGCTACCTTCTCCGCCACATACTCGGCCTCGATAGTATCTGTTCCAAGGGGTAAGTGGTCTCCGTGTCTCTCAAAGCTCCCTACTGGGAGGACCGCTATGCTTTTCTCCTCTTTATCGAAGCGATAGCCGCTAAGAAGCCAGGCCTTCTTAAACCCCATTCTGCATTGCACCTCTATTCGGAAGCCCCGTAATGCTACTAGCTAGGGTGTACAGAGTATAAGAGGGTGAAGCTATGCTTACTACGTAGCTGTTGGAGCCGTGATGAGGGTTAAAAGCGGCCTAGAGCCCCGCGCGTGGGGGATGGGCGGAGCCAGGCCGCTGAGCTTCTATTACTTGGCCTTTGCCACCAAGGAGAGCGACAAGCTAAGAATCTACACTTCTTGGTATTCCCTCATGATTAGTCTGCTTCGCTATACTCTACAGCTTCTTCGCGAAGCTGGTGGAGGACCTGGTAACACTAGTGGTAGTCTCGTCCATTGAGTTAATTGGTCTCGCCTGTCAGGCTAGGGGCTAGTAGCTTGTTAGGGTAGTACCAGCCTAGTAGTTTTACCCGGGGGAGAGCCCAGTGGCGAAAGTCCTCGTAGCAGTAGTCCTAGAGGAAGACGAGGCAAAGGTTCTCGAGGAAATAGCGAGACAAGAGGGCCACAGCGACATTGGCCGGGTGCTCGAAAAAGCGCTGCGCACGTACCTGGAGTTAGGGGAGTCTAATACTTCTTTGCAAGCCTTATACTTGTCACGGCGGGTCGGCCGCATACGGGGCAGCGTTTCCCCTTAACCCAGTCAGGTCTCTCCAGAGGCGAGCCAAGTACGCCAGCATCAACTAGCTCTTCTAGCTTGAGCCCACACTCTTCTCGCCCACACCAGGGCAGCTCAACAATACCCCTCTCCTCCTCTAGAACCCTCCTAGCCTCCTCGATGCTCTCGACACGCTTTACTCTCGTCCGGAGCCAGTTCCAGGCACGTTCCCTTAGGTTCTTCCTAACATCCTCCATGAGCTCTCTAAGCTTATCCGGGAGCCCTTCTAGCCCAAGCTCTATTTTCTCGAAGGTATCGCGCCTAGCAACCATTACTTTGCTTGAGCGTGCCTCACGCGGCCCTATCTCTATGCGGAGAGGAACTCCGCGAGCCTCCCATTCGTAAAACTTCCTACCAGGTCTCACATCGTCGCGGTCATCAACGTGTACTCTTATCCCTGCTTCTCGGAGCATCTTTGCCACCTTCTCGACATACTCGTTTACTAGCCTTCTATCCTCCTCACCACCAGCCGGTATAGGCACAATGACTACTTGTATAGGTGCCACATTAGGAGGTATAACGGCTCCACGGTCATCACCATGAATCGCTATCAGCGTTGCAACAACCCTATCGCTAAGACCATAGCTAGTCTGCCAAGCATAGTCAAGGGTCTCGTCTCTTAGCTGTATCCTTATCTCGAAAGGCACTGTGAAGTTCTGTCCGAGGTGGTGGACTGTGCCTATTTGGAGTGTCCGGCCATCCGGCATAACTGTGTCGAACGCGACTGTGTAAAGGGCTCCCGCGAACTTGTCCCACTCAGGCCTCCTACTTATCACGTAGGGTATGCCGAGCTCATCGAATATCTTCTTGTAGAGCTCTATGGCCTCTGCCACCTGTCTATCAGCGTCCTCAAAGCTATCATGAACCGTGTGAGCCTCCTTGAACGTTGTTACCTCGCGCAGCCTTATCAGAGGCCTAGTCGCTTTCGTCTCGTAACGGAATATACTGACTATCTGGTAATACTTCTTGGGAAGCTGCTTATAGCTCTTAATCCAGAAACTCTCCATATAGGATATACTGGTCTCACTTGTAGGTCTAAGGGCGAGGCGTATATCTAGCGGTTCTTTACCACCATGAGTTACCCAGTAAACCTCTCCCTCAAAACCTCTTATGTGCTCACTCTCCTTCCGCAGGAGCGTCTCCGGAATCAATAACGGGAAGAGAACCTCCTCGTGACCAGCCGAGTCAAGAACACTTCTTACGAGCTCTATTACTCTTCGCCGTATCTGGAACCCATAGGGAAGCCATATACCCATACCTTTCACAGGGTAACGGCCGTAGTCGTAGATGTCAGCTTCTTCCAATACCCAGTCAAACCATCGTGAAAATTCCTCTCGCCACTTTTTGCGAGGAATCTCCTTTGTCATCAGACTACACCGTTGCTAGGGGCTATAGAGGTCCCGGGGTAGTTAAGACA
>JALVKZ010000169.1 GCA_027033675.1 Pyrodictiaceae archaeon
GATTACCATGTATATTGAGGTAATCAATCATCTCTGCAGCAACACCTCTCAGCTAGCTACGTACCCGCTTCTCTAGAAAAGGAAAGGAGCTTGGCAAAATACTCTATAGACAATAAGCGGACAGCCAATTATCATCTCGCGTGTAATTATTTTTATTTAAAGCATGTAAAGGGTGCAAAGTACTGTGGCTGCCTAGGACTGTTAGGGGGAACACCATGTCTAAGCCGGAATACCTTAGCGCTGATGTGTCTTTATCTTATTTTCTCTAACCAATACTACCTTGATCTTTCCAGATTCCTGATCCTTTACCGCCTTCACAGTTATTCTTCTTGGTGGTCTCTCAATGCTATGAGACCATATGTACTCATTAACATTATTATGTATTATAATATCTTTTTCCTCTACCCCAAAATGCCTTGCAATGAACCTGCGCACTAGCTTTATGGCTCTTGCTGCCCTGTTCGTCCTCTTACCCCAATATACTCTATATATAGGTATTGTGTAAATAGCCTCCTTCTTGTCCTTAGGCATAAGAGGCTCACCCCTCCTATCCTGGTAATCTAAGCCTTTAGCTTAACCCTTCTCCAATGCCTCCTCTTTGGATGATCACGGAACTTTCTCATTGTGCGCATAATCACCCATAAAGGTACTGAATGGTTTTGTTTAAGCGCCTTAGCTAGGCGAAGCTTCTTCCCCAGTGGCTTAAAGTGCGCCATCTTATATCGCCTCCAAGGCCTATTCCTGCTTACTTTCTTTTAATCCTTATACGCGGCTCCCTGTGGGTGCGCTCATAGATAAGCGCTAGTATCTTCTTAACGGTCTCCTCGTCAACTGGTGGCTTGATCTGCCCGGATTGGACTAAGGCTATCAAGTTATCCTCAACTATGCGTGCAAGCTCTGGACGTACAAGCTTAACGTTAGCTAGCCTCTCCCTAGCCTCTGGAGTCAGTATTGATCGGAGAAGCGCCTCTCTCCTGGCCTCCTCTTCTTGTTGTTTCTTCCTAAGCTCTTCCTCCATAGCTAAGCGACGCTGAAGCTCTAATAGCTTCCTCCTCTTAATCTCCTCCAACTCATTGTCATAGTATTCTGCCATACTTGTGTCACCCAGAAGAGCGTAACAGCCTCACCTCTTATTAAAACTAAGCACTTAGTCCTGCTAGAAGTAAAATAAGCTATAGATCTATAACAATGTAGAAGGCCGCAGTGGGCCAGGAAGAGGAGAATTATAAAGCAGCATCCATTCACCAGCGATGCTACATTGTATTCTACAAGGCAATTAAGAGGATAAATTGGTGCTAAACTAAGCAAGATACTTCTTAAGGGCAGGGTTTTTCTCTGCAAGCTCCTTTAGAATCTCGTAAGCAGTGTTATCTAGGAGGCTCCGGCCCTTAGGGCTAAGCACTCGGCCCTTACCCTTTAGGCGCATAACAAGCCCGGCGCGCTCAAGCTGCTGCAGAATCTTTCTTATCACTGCGCCAGAGCCTTTCCTAAAGTGCTCTGGCGCTGAACCCCTGTTAATTCTTCCACCATATGCAGTGCGAAGTCGTTCTATCCCTACTGGTGTTCCACGTTTATACAACTTACGTAGGATTGATGCCGCTCTATAATACCACCAATCCGGGTCCTCGGGTGGATGCTCCTTAAAGGTGCCGGTCTTGACGTAGAAAGCCCATGCTGGAGGCCTTATTTGTGGCATGGACTTTAGCTTCTCGGCCAGCCTCTCTATTAATAGATCTGCTGGAGCCTCGAGCGCCGTAACCATTGTTTCTTCTCCCCGCTAATCTTGCTCCCCTGGCTCCGCGCTTTATATCTTTGACCTAGTGGTTCTCGCTTTTCCTCTCTAGTCTTTGGACGATACAGTACGAAAGTCCTACCCCTAACATCGAGAAGCCTTGCGCCAAGAATGGAAGCTACTTTAGCAGCCAATCCTCTTCTCTCAAGACCAGTAACCTTTAGAGCACTTCTCAGCGCCTTTACCTTTACTACCTCCTTGTCCTCAAGGTGCCTGTCTATCTCTTTCAGTACGCCATCGCTTAGCCCGTTCTTCCCTATAATTACATCAGCTCTTCTTTGCTGGGCGATCTCCTTTAGCCTTTTTAGATTCGGGGCCATCGTGTCCCCCTCTAATCCGTAAAACAAAGCGGCGTTTATAGCCACAGATGTCACAGGTCACAATAAGTCGGGTAAGTCTCCCATCTCGTCTTAGACGGTAAGTAGCGGTTAGTCCAGGAATTAGTGGTGCACCGCAATTCTTGCACACCATTCTGCGAAGTACGAAAGGTTTTCTTAACTTAATGCGTTTACGAAGCTCCTCCGCGTCGCTGATGAGCTGGCGAGCCTCCTCGATCCTACCAGTACGAGTTAAGCGAACGGCTTCATCAAAAAGTATTCTTGTTCCTTGATAGCCTATGTCGCGGATAATATCCTTAATCTTTGCCCGTGCCAAGTCAAACACCCTCTCCTGGGCGGTCAGCGTGGGTGAGCGCTTCAAACTTATCATAGCAGAGGCATCGCTAGAACTAGTACCGAGAGAGCTATGGGGGCATCCATCCGTCTATAAAGCTGCTCATAAACGAGGCAAAAGACCGGGAGAAACATTACTAGATAGAACCTTGCATCACCAAGCTATGAAGAAACTGCCAGAAGGTCTGCGACGTGGTAGACCGGATGTGGTTCACGTAGAACTCTTGGAGGCTCTTGAGAGCCCCCTTAACAAGAAGGGGCTCCTAGGAATATATGTGCATACATATAATGATTACGTAATATATATTAACCCGGATACACGTATACCTAGAAACTATAACCGCTTCGTAGGACTCATGGAACAACTATTAGTCCTCGGCCAGGTTCCTCCGCCTCCAGCTAAGCCATTAATGCACATAGAACCTATGAGTCTTGGGAGACTACTAGCACAAATAGGTGCCTGCAAAGCTATAGCAATAAGCGATTCCGGTGAGCCAGCTAGCTTTAGGGAGGTAGCAAGAGAGATAGCAGAATCACCTTGCACAGCCATATTAGTCAAAGGATTCCCCCACAGCGATTTTGATGCGAAAATATTATCGCTAGTTAATAAGGCTTATTCACCAAAGATAAAGAGGTTAGAGCCATGGATACATTTATCATACCTACTAGCACATCTAGCTGATATACTAGGTATAACTTAGAGGAGAGGCGGAGCCCTTGAACATCGTACTAGGTCTTGATTCAACTGTATCGCTGCTAGAAAATATACAGCTATTTCTCATAATCTTTATACTTATAATATACGCTATGGGTGCGTCAAAGAAAATAGTCTTTGCAACGCTCTACCTAATGGCAACACTGCACATAGTATTTATAGTATCATACGCTAGGGCATACGGCCTCAAGTTAGCAATAAAGCCTCTCCTAGACATATTCGTACAAACGAGTACGAAGAAAGCGTCGGCTATGATAGATGTCGCGCAAATAATCATAGTGATAGCCGTAGTAGATTACATAGTATCTGCGTTTCGAGGAAGAAAAGAAAGCCAAGTAACAAATATAACCCCCACTTCAAATGAAGAACTCTACCAATAATGGCGAAAAGCAGCTGCGCGGTTGCCGCGGTAGTATAGCCCGGCCAAGTATGCGGGCCTCTCGAGCCCGTGACCCGGGTTCAAATCCCGGCCGCGGCACCAAATCCTTAGCACTGCTTCTAACTCCTCTGTATCTTATTTATTGATACCGAGCAATACTAGTTATGTAATAATGACCTTGTTCACCTAGTTATCTGTTCTTTTAGCGATTCTCTTATTTGCCTTATACCATAGCACTAATCCTAGTGCGCCACCAGCAGCTTCTAGGGCTGAGACGAGCATTATGTCAAGGTCTCCGTGAAAGCTGTTGGTGAGTCTGGCTATTAGTGCTCCTAGTGGTGAAAGAATTTCGAGGAATATGAGTCCCT
>JALVKZ010000170.1 GCA_027033675.1 Pyrodictiaceae archaeon
CCATCCTGTTAGCTAGTGATGTAAGCTTTTTCTCTACATGGATTACCAGATTACCAGTTGGTAGCACATAGTATATTTTTTCTCCCTGAAGCGCCTTATAGAGAGCATAAACACTTAGTAGTGTTGTTTTCCCGACCCCTGTTGGAGCAACTATTGCGAGGCTCTCGTTCTGGAGAAGCCTCTTAGCCCATGTGCGCTGTGCACTCCAAAGAGTTCCCCCGGTTAGTTTCTTGAAGAACTCCTCGAAATCCCTAAGCTGTTGAATAGAACTATACAGATACCAGTACCCCTGAAGTTTTCCATTCTCGCTCAGTAGCTTGCCGACAAACGTAACTAAGTCATAGTAATCGAGTCCCTCTATCTTGTGGTAATCTATCCGTGGAAGACATTCTTCGCAAGGCAGTCCTTTCTCTAGGCGCTGTGCATCAATAGAGCCGCCACAGTTAGGGCAGGCATGGTGGAATACTGGCGCCAGCAGCGTCAACGAGAATCCTCCCCGCTATCTACGTTCTACTATCTAAAGTGGGGGCGCATCGCGTCTTAGAGAGAAAGGGCTCAGTAACACCCATTTATGCCGTCTATTCAGGAGTATTACTTAGCAGATGGGTGTCCTTACCGTGGGAAACGCAAAGCCTAAATACGAGGCTTCCCTCCTCTGCCCACACGACGAATAACGCCGAGGGAGACGGCAATGGCACAGGCAGGTGCAACTCCAAGCAATGTAGTCCTAGTCGGTAAGAAGCCCGTAATGAACTATGTACTAGCAACCCTAACTCTACTAAACCAGGGAGTTAAGGAAGTAGTAATAAAGGCTAGAGGCCGCGCAATAAGCAAGGCTGTAGACACTGTAGAGATAGTAAGGAAGAGGTTCCTACCGGGTAAGATCGACATAAAGGACATAAAGATAGACAGCCAAGTGATACAGAGCCCTGACGGCCGCCAGAGCAGAGTAAGCACCATCGAGATAGTCCTCGAGAAGAAGGAGGAGTAACCCTCAGAGTAAAGACGACCTAAGGACTCAACATGGTTTTTAAGAAGGAGCCCACCGTCCCACCATTCATAAGAAGACTACAGGACCTGGCACATAATCCTCCATTCTGCTTAAATATAATTACAACTTATCTCTCTTATAGAGATATACATCCCTCTATGCTGCTAATTCTTATATACGATGGTTTACCAGGACATGTCGCTGCCTTTTGCGAGCATCTAGCAACATACAATAAACTTATAGCACAAGGGAAGAGAGACAATAATGATGCAAAAGAGTTATCGTGATTACTATAAATGACTCTGTGCTCCATAAAAACTAGTTACGCTTATAGAGCTACTTGTTAGCGCCTAAGAGGTACTTGTCCTTGCTGCATCTTCTCTAAGAGCCTTCTATACTCTCTTCTATTACGGACACGTGGCGCAGGGTTCTTCCTCGGCTTTGCAGGTATTTTTGGTGTCTGTTTCCTTACCTTACCCGCCTTAGTTAGCGATCCGTGGCTTGGCATATGGACTCTCCCCGGGAAAGAGACTAGCTTGTTTAGGCCTTTTATAGGCTTTCACTACATTGGTTATCCTTGGGCGTATGAGCTTGAGCCTTGAGGGATACACTGGTATTGCGCGTAGACTTCTCGAGAATGCTGGTGCAAAAATAGGTGACTACATAAGGATAAAGAGGAGTGATGGGCGGGAATTTAGAGGCGTACTAATGCCTCGCTATAGCATTGTCTCGCGCCCTATTATTGTTGTTAAGCTTGACAACGGGTATAATGTAGGCGTAAAGATCGATGAGGACACCGTGGTAGAGGTTATTAAGACTAAGGAGGCCTTGCTAGAGGAGGCTAGGCAGGGAGCGCCTGCAGTAATTCCTCTCCTAGAAGAGAAGCCTGCACCTGGAAAGAGGCCCAAGGTAGTGATACTGGGCACGGGCGGCACTATTGCTAGTCGTATTGAGTATGAAACTGGCGCCGTGAAGCCCGCTTTTAGTGCACATGATATACTTGATGCCGTACCAGAGATTGGCTTCATAGCAGATATAGATGCTGAAGTTGTTATGAATATATTGAGCGAGAACATGAACCCAGCGCTCTGGGAGAGAATAGTCGACGTTGTTGCAAAGAGAATGAAGGAGGGTGCTGACGGCATAGTTATAGCTCATGGAACTGACACGATGGCTTATACTGCTGCTGCGCTAAGCTTCGCATTTAGGGGGTTGTCTGTCCCAGTAGCACTTGTAGGCGCACAGAGGAGCAGTGATAGACCGAGCAGTGACGCAGCATTCAACCTCGTATCAGCCGTGCTAGTGGCTGCCAAGGCACCTTTTGCCGAAGTAACAGTGGTCATGCATGGCACAATTAGCGATACTTATGCCTTAGCGCATCGTGGTACAAAGGTTCGAAAAATGCATACAAGTAGGAGGGACGCATTCCAGTCAATTAATGCACGGCCCCTGGCCAAGGTTTATCCATTCGAGAGGAAAATAGAGCTACTACGCCAGCCGCTACGCAGGCGCGGCGAGGAGGAACTAAGCGTAGCTAATGGGTTCGAGAAGAAGGTGGCACTAATAAAGTACTACCCTGGCATGGATCCTGAGATAATAGACTTCCTAATCGATAAGGGATATAGAGGAATAGTCGTTGAGGGTACTGGTTTAGGACATGTAGGCGAGCAGCTTCTAGATAGTCTTAAGAGAGCCTATGAGAACGAAGTAGTAGTAGTAATGACCTCGCAGACCCTCTTCGGCAGAGTAAACATGAACGTGTACATTACCGGGCGGAGGCTATTAGCTGCAGGCGTTGTTCCCGGAGACGATATGCTCCCGGAGACCGCATTTGTTAAACTATCCTGGATACTTGCCCACACAGATTCTTTTGAAGAGGCTCGTAGACTCGTACGCGAAAACTTGGCTGGCGAGATCGAGTATAGGCACACAATCGATCTCTACCCGAGGTGGCCTCATTGATCGAGAGAAAGGTGGACCCGGCAAAGTATGATCCCCGAGAGCTTGGGCTAAAAGTAGGGCTAGAGATACACCAGCAACTCGACACAGGGCATAAGCTCTTCTGTGGATGCCCCACCGAGCTGATACACGAGGAGGCGGGGCACGAGATAGACGAGTTCATAAGACAGCTTAGGCCGACCCGTAGCGAGCTAGGAGAAGTTGACATAGCCGCTCTCTTCGAGTGGCGCAAAGGGAGGCTATATCATTATCACGCTCCACGTGAATCGGTCTGCCTCGTTGAGGCCGACGAGGAGCCTCCTCACGAGCTTAATAGGGAGGCACTTCTCATCGGCTTAGCAGTTGCTCTTGCACTTAAGTCCTCTCCCGTTGACGAGGTCTACGTTATGAGGAAGATAGTTATTGACGGCTCTAATACGACTGGTTTTCAGCGAACAGCAATAATAAGCCTTGGAGGAGAAATAGAGATACCGAGCGGCAAGAAAATAGGTATACAGACCATAGCCATCGAGGAGGACGCCGCCAGGAAAATACGCGAAGAAGGCCAGTATATTCACTACATGCTTGACAGGCTTGGGATACCACTAATAGAGATTTCAACAGCACCAGATATAGAGACTCCAGAGGAAGCATATGAGGCGGCCCTGACCATAGGCCAGCTTCTCCGGCTCACCAAGAAGGTAAAACGAGGAATAGGCACCATTAGACAAGACCTCAACGTCTCTATAAAAGGAGGTGTAAAGACAGAAATCAAGGGTGTACAACGACTAGATCTACTACCTAAGATTGTTCTCTACGAGGCTATTAGGCAGAAGAGACTACTCGAGATAAGAGATGAGCTAAGGAACCGAGGGGTGAAAGAAGAGGACATAATAGGCCAAGAAATAGTTGATGTAACTCATGTATTCGAGAATACTAGGTCAAAGGTAATAAGAAGAGCGCTGAGAAGCGGCGGCAAAGTACTAGCAGTA
>JALVKZ010000171.1 GCA_027033675.1 Pyrodictiaceae archaeon
ATTGATAATGCTGCTGAGAAGCCTACTACGAGGCCAGCTATACCAGCCATGATGGTGTTACTGGTTGCTCCGAGGAAGCCCGCGTGCACCCCCGTTATCTCTACTATGGCATCTGCGAGGCCGAGCGCTATGTATCCCATGTACTTTACTCTTATGTCCTCTACTCGGCTTATTAGCTCGTACTCATGGTGCTCCTCGTCCCTTATAATCTTCTCTAGGACCACTTTGTCCTCGCCGCTGACATAGGGGAGGAACTCCTTGTAGGAGCGGATAGCGTCCTCCTCTCCTCTCTCAAGTAGCTGGAGCACAAATACAGGGCCAAGGAGCTTGTAGAGGAGCCGTAGCCCCCAGAGCTTCCAGCCATAGGGTCTACACTTCTCTCCGAGCACCCGCGACCAGAACTCCATGTGGCTCCTTTCTTGCTCTGCTAGCTCTAGCAACACCTTTCTCAAATCCTCGTCGCTTACGCTTTGTGCCAGGGACAGGTAGGCCTCGTGGGCTGTTGCTTCTTCTCGGCAAAAGCGCTTAACTAGCCCCATCTTCTCGCGGGGAATCATTTCTTTTCCCCACGTAATTATCCGAAACTAGTTCTAATAAAAACTTGTTTCCAGTAAATACTGTGAACAGAACCCACATAGAGAGTTTGTGAGGGGAAGCATTCTATACACTGCGCCCCAAGGCCTCCATAATGGGAGAGGTGCCGAGAAGCCTATGCGAATCCCTCTCTGGCTCGAGATGAGTGGTAGGAGAGTACTAGTAGTTGGCGGAGGAAACGTTGGCACGCGTAGAGCCCTCATGTTCCGGGAAGCGGGGGCCGAGGTGCGTGTAGTAGCTAAATGGTTCAGCAACAAGCTAGCCGAGGCAGCTAAGAGAGACAATGGGTTAAGACTAATCGAGGCTGACGCGAGTAACAAGGAGGAGCTCGAGCCCCATATAAAGTGGGCAGACATAGTGGTGATAGCCACCGATAACAAGGAGGTAAACAACCTCGTCTGGAGGCTTGCCGAGAAGCATCGCCGATGGGTCAACGACGCCACAGACGCCGAGCGGACACAGGTAGTGGTACCATATATGGGCGAGGCCTATAACGGTGGATTGAAGGTAGCTGTTACAAGCGAGGGCAGAACGGGGGTAGCTGCTCGCAACGCTCTACAAAGGATACTAGAGTGCCTAGAAAGGGATGAGGAGCTAAGAGTCCTCTACGACGTAATGGCCCGGCTTAAACCAGTCCTAAAGAAACACGTGGCTGTGGCTAAGCAGCGCATACCAATATACTACGAGGTCGAAGAACTGGTTAAGCCACTGATAAAGAAGAGGAAGGCACTAGAGGAGATCCTTGAGGACGTGGCTAGCTACCTGGCCAAGAGGATCTGCGAGATAGGTGTAAGGGCCGGGAAGGAGCAGCTCCTACAAGAACTCATGAGCATCGGGGAGGATTAGCCCCGGGCTACTTGTGTACGATTATTGTCTTACTTGCCCCGGGATAGAATTTTGTACCTCTCCTTTAACACTCGCTCCTACATGGGCCTAATTGTTCTCTAGGCGATAAGGCTTGGAAACCAGGATCCGTGTTCCTCGTGGGAGACGAGTCGACGAGACAGTGCTGGCTGAGCTTGGCGGGTTCGTGGGAATTTATCGTAGTCCTCGGCTGCATAGGCCGCGTTGGCCCTATTGCTCGAGGCCGTGGTGCCCGGGTAACCGGGCATACAATGGGAGATACTATGTTAAGGCAACCGAGCCTCTCGAAGAAGACGAGGAGATAAGTCTCTACTATGTAACAGAGCTTACTAGGCTCATGTCGTCTCTCTGGGTGCTAACTGCCTCTGAGTCCCTTCACGGCTGGCCAGCCAAGACAATGCCATTATCATCAACGTTGTTGGCTACCAAGATTCTGGGCTTAGAGCCCTATCTAGGAGAGGACAATGCCGAGGCCGGGGAGCTGCGATTAGAGAGCATTAGTGAGAGAGTCGTGGTTATTGGCGCCGGGCTTGGAGGCCTCGTTGCTGCTGAGGAGCTTCATAGAGCCGGGATAAAGACCGTTATCATGGACTATTCTAGGGGGACAAGGCATATCCACTACCTCCTAGGCGACGACGAGGCCAGGCGGATCATCGGCAAGCTCGGTAATGAAGTTGTCCCTGCACGCTACATAGGCCGCTACGACGAGGGGCACGCATTCCTATTTAGCGACGCGCTCTACATCACTAGAGGCCCTGTGATCTACGCTATGGGTGGAGAAGCGCCACCACCAGTCACGGTTAACAATGACTTGCCCGGCATAGTCTCGGCTAGCTATGGGCTCGAGCTGGTAGGGAGGCTCGGGTATAGGCCGCGTAGAGTCGTTGTGCTTGGTTATGGCTACTTTGCTCCAAGGGTTGCTGATTGGTTCGCGGAGAGAGGCGTAGAGGCCAGGCTTGTTGCACTAAAGGGCTCGCTACCAGAGAGGCCGGAGCGAGCCGAGTTCGTTGAGGCTGAGCGTGTGGAGGGCTTTCTCGGAGCCGAGCGGGTAGAGGCAGTCATTGTTGATGGAGAACGGTTCAGCGCTGACATGGTTGTCTCTGCTCTAGGTATCTACCCGGACTCGCTACCAGTCTACGCTGCTGGGTACAGACCAGTTTACCTTGGCACATGTTACCGATTCGTACCAGAGGTTCCTGAGCCAAGCACTTCTCTCGAAGACCATGGAGGCCTTGTGGCAGCTGGTATCGCTGCTGGCTATGAGTGGCTAGAGGCAGTGAAGGCTAGTGCCCGGTACGCTGCAGCTCTAGTAGCACACGCTATGGGCAAGGTATCGGAGAGCGACGTAGAGCACTACTACCAGGAACTAAGGAGAGCCATTGATAAGCAAACGAAGTATTGTCCTGAGATCAGTAGGCCGCCAGTATGGCTAAGCGGCGAGATAGGGGGGCTACAGCTAATAGACCTTGACGAGGACCTAGCACTCTACCACATCTACTCTGCTTGGAGCAAGGGCTACAAGAGAATGGAGATGCTGAAGAGAGTCACCGGGCTAGGAACGGGGCCGGACCAGGGAAGATTCTCCGCTACCACGGCTGCAATAATCCTTGCAGCGATGAGCGGTGCCGATCCCAGCGAGATAGGGATCTTCAGGCCAAGGCCCCCGTATTTTGTCCCAGAGGCTCACCTCTTAGCAAAAGCACCAACCGAGTGGTGACGAGACATGACAAGCAGCTCTAGCGTAATAGGCTTACCCAGTGCACCCTTTAGTGAGAAGCTGCCCGATAAAGCGGACATAGTCATTATAGGTGGCGGGGCGGCTGGCGTAGCCACCGCGTACGCTATGGCTAGGCTCGGTTATGCTGAGAGCTACCGAGTAGTACTACTAGAGAAGGGCTACTTGGGCCGAGGCTCAGCCACGAGGAACGCTGGGCGGTTCCGTGTACATTTCTTCTCCAAGGAGAACGCTAAGTTCGCCGTAGAGTCTAGGAAGAGGATACTAGAGATACCCTACGTGACCGGAGTTAACCCCGTCATAGTACTTGGAGGCTACCTATGGCTCTTCGAGAAAGAGGAGACCTTCAAGGCGTTTGCGAGAACTAATGAGGAGCTCTGGCGGCCGCTAGGAGTACCAGTAGAGATAATGAGCATAGACGAGGCGGCTGAGAGGTTCCCATATATAAGAATGAGGGGCTTTGTGGGCGCGGCCTTCGGGCCACAAGACGGGAGCGTACACCACGACTACATGGTAGTCGCTATGGCTTCCCACGCCGCCCGCAAGGGGGTTACGATTGCGCCTTACCGGGAAGTCGAGGAGATAGTTACTGAGAATCACCGGGTCAAAGGGGTAAGAGTAAAGGGCCACGGAATAATAGAGGCGAGTAAGATCCTTGTCGCAGCAGGCGTGTGGACTGGGCCGCTCCTAGAGAGGCTTGGAG
>JALVKZ010000172.1 GCA_027033675.1 Pyrodictiaceae archaeon
GTACAGGCCTTCACAAGGAACCCCAAGGCAAGAGCACCACTGTGCCACGCCACTGCTTCTTCCTTTCCTAGCCTCTTTACCACGTGCTAAAATAGCCAAGCCCCTACAAGGCCCTAATTAAGCTATCCCTCCGAGACAAGCCCCGGGAACAGAAAGGAGGTGAGCCGGGGTCGCCCCCGAGGTTACATCCCCATCCGGGACTGGGAGCCCTTGTCGGGCTGGTAGCCCGGTCTTCATTCCCCGGCTTCTCCAGGCTAAGTATACTGGTTCCTAGACTCTCAATAGCTTTGGCTCCCAATGATGCGGCGAAGCGTTACTGCTACCTTCTTCCAGTTGCCCTCTCTCTGAAGGAGCACCTCTAGACTGATGGGCACTGGTACTGGGAGAGCATCTAGTCCCTTCCCAAGCATGTCCCAGGTATTATTGCACCCAAGTACACCGTTACTTAGTACGCATAGCTTCGTGGAGGCGCGGATGACTGTATCGATGTCATGGGTTGTTATCACTACTATTCTGTTCTCGGCCCGGTACTTGTTTATGATTCTGAGAACCTTCTCGAAAGAGTCTTTGTCAAGGTTTGTTGTTGGTTCATCAAGCAGCAACAAGTACGGTTCATAAACTAGTACCGATGCTAGCGCGACCAGTTTCTTCTGACCATAGCTAAGCCTATGGGGAGGCCTCCCTAACAAGTCCTTAATACTTAGGCTTTCAGCCACCATTCCGACTCTCTCCTTTATCTCGTCCTCCCCTAGCCCCATTGTTCGTAGCGCGTATGCCAACTCGTCGTAAACCGTGGGGTTGAAGAGCTGCTCGTCGGGGTCTTGGAAGACTATTCCCACTAGTCGCCTAGCCTGGGGCTCGCCTCCGGTTATTATGGTGCTGCCTAGCTTCACGACACCTTTCTCCGGGTTAAGGAGCCCAGCAAGTATCATTAATAGCGTGGTTTTACCCGAGCCCATCGGGCCCACTATAGCTACCGTATCGCCCGGTGACGCATATAGCTCGGCCCCTCTTAGCACGTAACCGTCTATCCTGGAGTAACGAAACCAGATGCCACGCGCCTCCAAGCTAGGCAAAGCGAGCCACCACGTAGGAGACAATAGAGCTTATCAATGGCAGATAGGCTAGGGCTCCGAGAAAGCTTCCCCTGGATAAGCAGCGCCTACTCCTCGTAGGGCTCTGTGTGCCTAGCCGCCTAGCCCTTATCGCGAGGGAGAGACGGTGCCCTCGCTCATAGCTCTTCTCGAGGAGAACTGAAAGGGCAGTAGCTAGTACATGCCACGTCTTTCTTGCTCCCTGCTCTCCTAGGCTCCGGGCACGCCTAGCCTCTATGAAGCGCAGCGCGTCAAGTGATAAGAGGGGAATGAGCCTAGTCATTAACTCTATTGCTTGGACGAGTTCGCTCGGGACACCTATGCACTCCAGGGAGACCAGTAGCGCTGGCCATCCAATGACCCCAGTTACTGCTATAAGCTCTAGCGTTAACACCGATACGCGTTCGATGAAGCTAGTAAAGGCTCCTGGGCTAGTTACTAGTAGTGGTGCAGCTACTATAGCGGAGAACGCGACAACCATTACCCCGGTTTTCGCTAGGGAACGGTAATAGTATCCCCCCCTATGCCTCATCAGGGCTACGAGAAGCGGTGCCGACGAGGTAGCGGCGGCGAGGAGAATGTACGTGTTCACTGCTGACCGGGAGAGAATAAGAATTGATACGAGGAGCATCGGGGTAAAAAGAACTGGTAATGGCGGGGGCTCGGTCTTAGTGGATGACAGTACTGCTAGCGAGTCGCTTACCTCTTCTACGAACTTCCTCGCCGCCTTGTCAAGTAGAGTCATTTGCTCATCCTCTTCGCCAAGAGGGCTCCTACTCCAAGTATTACGCCAATCCCTATGAACCCTGCCACGATGTAACCTATGGTTGGGGGCAGGCCGGGCACCTGATAGTCGTCAAATGGTGTATGATATACGTCTAGTTCATGAAGGTGAAGCTTCTCAGCTGCAACGTCTAAGGGTTCGTGGTAGTTTACTTTCTCTGCTAAGACTATGCCGAATAAGGGGCTAATAATTATCAGTATGGCTAGGATCTTTATAGTGTTTCTGTATCTCTCGAAGAGCGACATGTATAGCCCCCACCTCCTCTACTAGCATATTTACGTGCTTTGAGCCAGGGGTGCAACCTTCATAGCTATCTCTATTAGCGGACTCTTCCTCTCATAGAGATAGTCAATGACGAACGCTGTTATTACTCCCTCTATGACTCCGAGTAATGTATGCCATATGGCCATAGCCGGCACTGTTATCCTTATGCCGTAGGGGAATGAAGGGCTAAGCCCTATCTCTACACCAGCCATTGTACCAGCAGCTGCTAGGCCTAGCCAACCCCCTAGGAACGCTCCTATTATTCTAGCCCTCCTCGTGTTCCCCGTGGCTCTCGTTACTAGCTTGTATATCGCGTACCCGACTACTACATCTACTATTCCCATGTTGAATATGTTTGCTCCAAGTGTCGTTACGCCACCATCGTGGAACACTATTGCTTGAGTCGTCAGGACCATTACGTAGACAAAGAATGCTAGCCATGGACCAAAGATTATGCCGGAGAGGGCTCCTCCCACGAAGTGCAGCGATGTACCACCGGGTATTGGCCAGTTGAACATCATTGCTACAAAGATGCCGGCTGCTAGTACTGATAGCGCTGTTATGGCCTCACTATTGATTATCTTCTTAGCCTTCTTCCAGGCAACAATACCATAGACTATTGCCACTATATAGAGTGCTACGCACCATGCTGGGCTAAGGTAGCCGTCTGGTATGTGCACTGTTCCTTGACCTCCTATTGTGCACTAGTATCCGTAGAGTGGTGCACCGGGGACTGGAATATTTACGGGTTTCCACGAAGTACTCTAGTTCTCTGGATAACAGGAGCTGAAGAAAGGATGCCCGGCTACGATCCCGTAAAGCTTTCAGAAATCGTTGAAGGACAGGTAACTATACGCAGAGGTAGTGAGCTGCTTAGGCGCTACTACCGGTTCCGCCGAGACCGCTGGTACGGCGGCATAGTTACTGGTGATGTTGTTGGCTGTAATCTGCGCTGCGGGTTCTGCTGGGCTTGGCGCTTTACGTGGACCGGGTACGGGCAGGGAAGACTCTTATCGGCAGAGGAGGCTGCTGATAAGCTACTCGTCTTGGCGAAGAAGGCGAGGGTTAAGCAGGCCCGGTTATCTGGCGGTGAGCCGACAATAGGGTTCGAGCACCTAGTGAGAGTAATTGAGCGCATCACTAGCTATGGGTTACGCTTCGTCCTAGAGACCAACGGTATCCTCATTGGTGCCCGGGAGGATTATGCTAAGCGCTTAGCGAGCTTCCATGGAGCAGGCATCGAGGTGAGGGTATCGATCAAGGGCACGAGCCCGGAGGAGTTCTGGAGACTAACAAGGGCAAGGCCTGAGGCGTGGTGGCTCCAGCTAAGAGCGCTAGAGAGCCTTGTCCGTTACGGCCTAGAGCCGGGAGAAGAAGTTTACCCAGCTGTAATGCTTAGTTTCAGTGACGATAAGGGGTACAAGAGGATAAGGAGGCTATTAGCCAGTATTCATCCCCAGCTCGCGTCTAGCATTGACCCCGAGTACGTCTTCCTCTACCGCCATGTAGAGGAGTTGTTGCGCAGGACAGGGTTACGGCCAAGGACGGCTTATCGCCCAGGAGAGATACCGAGAGAGTTAATATAGAGAAGCTGTGGCGCCCCTAGGGGCCTTGGCCGTGAAGTGCATAGAGGCCCTGTGGCTAGACCTAGACCTCTCAATGTATCCGAGCTTCCTCTCATCCCTCTACCGCTACGAGGCACAGCAGCACTGGGTCAAGGTGTTGGGCCCAGGTGCTGGCACCGCGTT
>JALVKZ010000173.1 GCA_027033675.1 Pyrodictiaceae archaeon
CGGCGCGCCCCTCGTGATCTATGTGAACTCCTACGTGGAGGCCAAGGCGGAGGCAGACTACGTTGTCACCAGCGCCTCAGCCATAGATGCTGTGAAGAGGCTCGAGGCAGAGAAGATACTCTTCGCGCCCGATAAGAACCTCGCTGAATGGGTTCAGGAAAACGTGCCCGAGAAACAAGTAGTCCCAGTACCGAGGCACGGCCACTGCCCAGTCCACGAGTACCTTGTAAGCGGGTACTACGTTAAACTTGCAAAGGAGCAGCACCCTGAGGCACGGGTACTAGTACACCCCGAGGCGCCCCGTGACGCTCGCAGGCTCGCTGACTACATTGGTAGTACTAGCCAGATGCTCCGCTACATAGGGCGCACAGACCCAAAGGGCTCCTACATAATCGGGACAGAGGAGGGCCTCGCTTACCGGGCTAAGCGCCTCTACCCCGACGCCACAGTCTACCCCGTATCCGTGCGGGCAGTCTGCATAGACATGAAGAAGATCACTCTAGAGAAGATAGTCCGTAGCCTAGAGACGCTGAAACCCCAAGTAGAGATACCGGGCGACATAGCGAAGAGAGCCCGGGAGGCAGTTGAGAGAGGACTAGAACTAGTAGGCAAAAAGCCAAGGAAATAACACAGTGAATTCCACGTAGACGTGTCTCTTCACCGAACGTCTCCTTGCTCGCTAGGGGTGCCGCGACCTTGGCGAGGCTGTCTCCGAGGCTTTGGTCTCAGAGGATAGCAGAGGAGCTGCTTCACTGGATAAGGGAGGACGCTCCCTACGTTGATGCTACCACGGAGGCTCTCGGTGTACGCGATGACTGTGCCGAGATGATTATAAGGGCTAAGAGCAGTGGCGTCGCCTCCTGTACCTCTGAGGCTGCTGAGGCCCTGGAGCTTCTCGGCCTACGAGTACTCGAGCGCGTTGATAGTGGCCAAGTGTTCCGGGAAGGAGACATAGTTATGCGTATTCGCGGGAGTGCGCGCGACCTCTTGTTGCTCGAGAGGACTTTGCTAGACTTGCTCATGTATGCCTCGGGTATTGCTACTGCTACGCAGCGCCTCGTACTAATGGCTAGGAGGCTTAACAAGAGGGTAAGGGTGGCTGCTACTCGCAAGACTCCTCCAGGGTTCCGGCTCTGTGCCAAGCTAGCCTTTCGTCAGGGCGGGGGTGATGCTCATCGCTGGGGGCTAAGCGATGCACTCATAGTTAAGGATAGCCACGTGGAGATAATAGGTAGCCTCGAGGAGGCCTTGAGGAGAGCTATTGAGAGGAAGAGCTTCGCTCACAAACTAGAGGTAGAGGTGTCTAGGCCCGAGGATGCCGTGCTCGCTGCGAGGCTCGGAGCAGACATAGTCATGCTAGATAACATGTCCCCGGACGAGGTTAGGCAAGCCCTCCGCTTGCTCGAGGAGAGCAGGCTACGCGACAAGGTATTGGTGGAGGCTAGTGGCGGTATAGGGCCCTGGAACATAGCTGTATACGCCGCGAGCGGGGTAGACGTGATTAGCACTAGTTACCCCTTCTACCACCCGGAGAGAATCGATCTCTCCGCGGAGATGAAAAAAGTTGAGCAATGCTAGGCCACGCATAGGCCTCATAGGATGCGGCGCAATAGCCTCAGAGATAATTGAGGCTCTTCGCAACAGAATTGTAAACGCAGACCTGGTAGTAATGATGGATATCTATCCCGAGAAGTGCGAGAAGCTGAAAGAGAGACTAGGGAAAGAAGTACCGGTCACTACCTCGCTCAAAGTGTTCCTAGAGCACAGCATGGACTACACGATAGAGGCTGCTAGCCAGGAGGCGGTCAGACAGTACGGCGAAGAGATACTTTCCCGCGGGATAAATTTCGTTGTTCTAAGCGTCGGCGCGCTACTCGACAACGAGCTAAGAGAAAGACTCGTAGCCGCAGCCAAGGAGACTGGAGCCAAGATATACGCGCCCACGGGGGCAATAGCCGGGCTTGACGCTGTGAGAGCACTGAGGACAGTGGGCATAGACAGAGTAGTGCTGAGGACTATCAAGCCGCCAAGAAGCCTAGGCATCGAGGCCAAAGAAAGAAAAATACTCTACCACGGCCCAGCGAGGGAGGCCGTGAAGCGATTCCCCTTTAACGTCAACGTCGCCGCAGCCCTAAGCCTAGCAGCAGGCAAAGAAGCCGAGGTAGAGGTAATAGTTGACCCCAGTGTCGAGAGGAACACCCATATAATACTAGTCGAGTCAAAGGCTTCACGGATAGAGATAAGGGTAGAGAACGTGCCTAGCAAGACTAATCCGAGGACAAGCTGGCTAGCAGCACTCTCGGTAATAGAGCTCCTAAGAAGAATAACGAGCACAGACCCCCTAATAATCGGGAGCTAAAGGGGCAACTCCCTATCCTCATGTACCTCAATTATCTTGTTTAGCTTCATCATTATGCTTCTTAGGGCTTCCTGTTCAGCAACGAGGCGCAGCTGCCTACTAAACGACGCGTCACCGAGAAGCCTGCCTAGCCTCTCAAAGGGACTAGCGTTCTCCCGCATAGCAGTATCACCACCTCTCTAGCAGGGTTTCATCTTGCCAAGATTGTTGGTGCGATGTGAACCAGGTTGTGCATAATACTGACGACGGGTCAGGGGGAGGAAAATTCCTCACCGCATATACGCCCCGTGGCCCTGCCTCGGGGCGACCGAAAGTTCTTCATCCCCTTGACTAGAAGAGTCTCTAGGATTCTTGTTCTTCGTTTTCTTATTCTTATTCTTTAGCTCTCTTTCCCCTAGTCGATGCTCCTACGCTATTAATTCATACTGTATGCTAAGTACTGGTGAATTGGTGCGAACTTACTTCATATGGTTTCATTAATCCGGGTAATTTTCTTCCCTGTTGTTTCATGTTCTGTGTACGTTTCTGGTACGGTTTCTCTTAGAGTACTTACTTGGATCCGTACCATTTATCACGGTTTGTGTCTTTATTCCCTGCACTGGGCGCTTCTTGTCGCATAGGGATTGTCTAGATTAGATGAGGGCGAGGTGGCTCTGCATTAAGTCGGCATAGGGATAGGCTTGAAGAAGCTAGGTTGTTTCACGATGTTTTTCCATACAGTGATTTCCCCCGTATACCTGTTGACGGGTTACTTGCTGGGCGTAGGCTCGCTGTTACCGATACTACGCTTAGGGATGGACAGCAGGGCTGGAGGCCGCTGCGCATCGAGGAGGGGGTGAGGATATACGAGTTCCTCGTAGAGCTCGGCGGCAGGGGCGCTATAGAGTCTACAGAGTTGTTCCTCTATACTAGCCGTGACCGGGAGCTAGCCAGGCGTATACGGGAGTATGGTGCTGAGAGACCTAGACCAGTAGCGTGGATAAGGTCTAGTTTCAATGACCTGAGGCTCGTGCTTGAGGCAGGGTTTGACGAGACGATTATTCTTGCTAGTATAAGCGATTATCATATCTACTACAAGCTCGGCGTTGATCGCCAGCGAGCAATGGAGAAGTATGTTAGCGTTATTGGTGAGGCTCTTCGCAGAGGAATAGCCGTTCGCTGCGCCCTCGAAGACGTGACGCGAGCCAGTTTCGAGACAAATATCAGGCCTCTCGTTGAGAGGCTTCTAAGGCTTAGCGAGGAGTACGGAACACCTATCCGGTTCAAGCTCTCTGATACCCTTGGGCTTGGCCTCCCATACCCGGATGTCCCTCTCCCGCGGGGGATACCAGCGCTCATACGGAGGCTCAGGGAGCTAGGGCTTGGCCCACACCAGCTAGAGTTTCATGGCCATAACGATTTCGGCCTTGTCGTGGCTAATCACCTTGCTGCATGGATTTATGGCGCCGATTACAGTAATTGCACGCTCTTCGGTATAGGTGAGAGGGCTGGGAATTGCCCATTGGAAGTAATGC
>JALVKZ010000174.1 GCA_027033675.1 Pyrodictiaceae archaeon
GGCTTGGTAGAAGCGCTCTAACAGTAATTGATCCAGAAACGCTAATAAGAGCTAGTAACGCGGAGGCAATTAGTGCAGCATTCCTTGTGCCTAATCGGAGAATACGAGGCGGTGGAGACGCTATCTTCTCAATAACAAGGTATCTTTGTGCATAGCCTCCACTCCAGATACGTGCACCCAGTGATGCTATGACTTCTCTAAATTCACGGGTATTGAGGGAAAGAAGGTACTCTGAGCCAGTTGCTCTTAGTACTAGTTGTGATCGTGGAGGTGCTTGCACAGCGAAGAAGGCTGTTGCAAGCTCAGCTACGAGCAGCCCACAGTCAAGGTTGAGGTGATAAGTAAGAGGCTTAAAGGTGGTATTCTCTTTTCTTACGAGCAGTTTTTCCGACGATAACTTCTCGACGCGATAGCCAAGAGAAGCCAGTAGGGTAACGGCTTCTCTTATGCATGGATTCCTCGTATCTATAGGGGCTATCTCTGCATCTCCTTGAGCAGCAGCCGCGAAGATAGCTACCAGGCTGCTCCATATCGAGGGGATAGGCTCTAACTCGCCACCAGGCTCTAGGCACCCCCTAACATAGAGCTTCACGGATACCACCCTAATGCTTATACTAATGTGACAAGGAGGAAGATAATGCGCTGGAACGGTCCTATAAGCACGATAACGCAGGCTCGGTGGTCTTGCCGCAGAGTTCTCTAAACCCTTATCGCTAGGTGCGTTAAACCGTATATCTATCTTACCATAGGTTATCACAGGGCTCAGCTAATGCGCCGTCTGGGAGCACCTTGACGAAGTTCTCCTCTGTAGAACGCCGCTAAGCAAGCCTCGTACAAGTAACAAGAACTCAATATTGAGAATAACTGATATTGTGTAGTAAGCGCCTAATCCATAGGTAAAGGTGTTCTCGGGGATACTTTAGCGGGATATTCGTTGTGGACTAAGAAGCCTAGAACAGGCTAACGCCATTATTGCTGAGACTAGGTATAGGGTCCTTTATCGCGGATAAGGCTGCAATGAATACGGATAATAGAATAGCCCTCTTGTTGCCTCGAGCAAATTGTAGTCAGCTATCATGTTGAAGACTAGCTGTACCAAATATGCTTACTGGTACAGATACCAAGGGGTAGAGCAAACCAAGATTAACTACTCGATAATTTTAGTAAAATTATGCGTGAGACACTAGCTTTAATGAAGAGGGATATAGAGGTCATGAATACTACTCTTTGCCGCCCAAGCAGCCCTCTTCTTCCACCAGGTAATTTAGGAAGCCTAATGAGGCTAATAGGGGGGCGCAGTGCTATGGGTGCAAAATACCCCGGCTATATGGTAGTATAATCGAATAAGTAGCAATAAAAAGGGGTTATCAGTGTCATGCTATCATTGGTAACTCCACTAGCTCTTGCGGCCATGGGCCTCTCTGACTCGGTCCGTGTTTTCCGACAAGTCTCCTAGTATGTGCTACACTGATCCATGCCTTCACTGTCACAATGGAGGTAACGAGTGCTAGTAGGGATTGTATAACGACATAGCTGAGACTAATGCTTATTACTGACATAGCCTTCCCATCATTATCTATTATCAAGGCCCTAGACAGCTCGATGAATATAGACGAGTCCCATGCCTTTGAGACATAGGTAGTTGTTTAGTGTCCCTGCTTTGCTATGTATGGGCTGGGGTGTTTGTAACGGTATTCTATATATTTAATATCTTAGCAGAGCGCTATGATAAGTGGTATAATAGAAACTGGATAACAGCGCTAAATGAACTACGCTTAGTAGAGGCTATGATGTCCTCCGAGAGAAGGACGTGCATTGAAGTAGGGGGTGGAACCGGTTTCTTCGCCTCAAGGCTAGGCTGCATTAATATTGATCCGGCAGAAAAAGTACTAGCAATCTCTAAGAGAAAGGGTGTTGATTCGGTACAAGGGGTAGGCGAGCTTCTTCCAATAAGGCACGATTCCGCGGATATTGTTCTAGTGATAGTTACTCTGTGTTTTGTCGATAAGCCGACAATGTTACTTGCCGAGTCTAGGAGAGTATTAAGAGATAATGGAGTCTTAATTGTATGTATTGTCCCTCGCGACTCGCCATGGGGGATATATTACATTGCGCGGAAAGATAAGTCACCGTTCTACCGCTACGCTCATTTTTATACACTGCTAGAGGTCGAGAAGATGCTAAGTGACGTAGGGTTCGTGGTTATAGATGAAAAAGCTGTGCTCAGCTACAGGCCTTGGGAGAAACCAAGGCACGAGTTTCCTACTAAACCTACTCGGCGCCATGGCTTTGTGTGTGTAAAGGCCGCAAAGAGATAGATGCATTGCACGATACATTCTCGGAAACATGTTTTTTACCTAGATTCTGTCTCTATCATTATGGAGTCTTATAAGTTGGTAGGAAAAAGGGGGGTGCATAAGGATTGGCCTCTAAGACAGCGCTCATAGCAACAATTGTAGTAATAATCGTGATAATTGCCGGTATAGCAGCATATTATGCAGTTCACAAGAGTAAGGGAGAGAAATGTCTCCGAGTAGGAACTTCCCCTGACTTTCCGCCATTCGAGTATGTGGCGAAGAATGGAAGCATAGTTGGCTTTGATATGGACTTGATAAAGTTAGCTGCGCACAAGGCCGGGTACAAATGTGTGAAAATAGTATCAATGGATTTCGATGCTCTAATACCAGCGCTCCAGCAGGGCAAGATAGATGTCATAGCCGCGGGCATGACGATTACTCCTGAGAGAGAAAAAGTAGTCGCTTTCACTATACCTTACTGGGAGGTTGACCAAGCAGTAATAGTTAGTAAAACAGGCAATTTTAGACCCAAGAAGCTAGAGGACCTAGCAGGCAAAACAGTTGGTGTTGAAACCGGAACTACGGCAGCCGATTATCTAAAGAAGTACGTAAAGGAACACAATGTTAACATAAAGATAAAGGAATACAGTAGCTATGTATTAGCGGTACAAGACCTTGTAAATGGCAGAATAGATGCAGTCATGCTCGATGTGCCAGTCGCTAAAATGTTTACTAAGAAATACCCAGTAGTTATTGCCTTCGTAGTCAAGACTGGCGAAAAGTACGGCTTTGCTGTCAGGAAAAGCGATACAGAACTACTAAATAAGCTTAACCAGGCACTAAAAGAGATCATGAACAGCCCAGAATGGAATAAGCTTGTTGAGAAATACTTTGGCAGCTAGACCGCCGCACGATTAAATCACCTGGAGGAGCGTAGCCTTGAACCCCATAGCGTTTTTTGAGCCACTAAGGCCTTACATAGGCGTTATATTATCGGGGCTCCCTACCACACTGATACTAACTTTCGGGGGGTTTGGAATAGGGCTCCTATTAGGCCCTTTACTAGCTTTTCTCGAGGTTTATGGTCCACACTGGGTATCGCGTATAGCAACTGCTATAGAGGAGACTATTAGAGGAATACCTCTCCTCGTTATCTTGTTCCTAGTATTCTTCGGGCTCCCCTCTATTGGTGTCCAGCTTTCACCAATAGTATCAGCGATAATAGCAATTGGTATACGCAGTTTCGCATATCAATCACAAATTATACGCAGCGCGATACTCTCTATTCCACGAGGTCAGTGGGAGGCAGCTCTTAGTCTTGGAATGAGCCCAGTTGAGGCTTTTATCAATGTCATAGCTCCACAAGCTTTTCGCATAGCTATCCCAGGACTTGTGAACCAATTCACAATCGATCTTAAAGATACTTCTCTTGCCTACGCGATAGGCGTAGCTGAGCTGTTTACGCAGTCAGTCCACGTAGCGCAAGTTATACTCGATTACATGCCCCCGCTCGTCTTCGTGGCTCTCATATATTTCGTCCTAACCTAT
>JALVKZ010000175.1 GCA_027033675.1 Pyrodictiaceae archaeon
CGAGGTGTGGGAAGCTGAATGGCTCTAATATTTCTCCTAGTGCTGGGAAGCCGCTCTGTGCGCGCACTATTGCTACAGGGTCGTCCTTGCCAACGTAGCGGCCTGCTATGAGATTTAGCCTCTCAACACTTACTACTGCTGCTATCTCGTTATCACTCTTCCTAAACACCCTCTTCACGACATAACGACCAGGAGTGCCTATTAGGGCTAATAGGTCGTACATCTCCTCTGGCGCGTTTAGTACAACGTATTTACCCTCCATTACGTCTAGTACTTCGAACCTGAAGCCATCATGCATTCTCGGGTCGATCACCAGCCCTGCTGTGTTGAAAGGATCAGCGAATATCCTGAACATTGGGAAATTGAAAGCACCGGGCTCAGTCTTATCAGCCATAAATATTACTATTGGCTCGCTCTTCCTCTCAACAATCTCCATCTCAGCTACTCCTGGCCCCAGCCCCCTCACATTACCGGAGAAAGCATCACTTAACAAGTCCTGTCCAGCCGCATATAGCCCGAGCTCCTTAGCCACCTCGGCAGCCTTCTTGAAAGCGTCCCATGCAAGCCCATGTATATCGGGACTATCAACTCCCTTACGATGAGTCATTATTAGCTGGAGATCGTCTCCAACATGCGTCACAAAATAGTCTATAATTAATCCCTTCCGCTTAGCCTCAGCAAGAACCCTTGAAGCAGCAGCCATCGTATCGGGATGAACCTTGTGATGACCCGCCAAGCTGCCTATATCAGCCTTAATTACACTAATAGTAACCTTTCTCTCCTCTGCGCTCATGTGCTACACCTCTCCTACTCATATCTCAAATGTAACTAGGGTATACTAGAGGCTATTAACAAGTTTGCGCCGCGAATGCAATAATTATGGGCTCCAATAGTCTATTGTCTTCAAATATGATATGTAGAACGATAGGATAAGAAGTAATACAAAGAAGCTCGAGGAACAGCCCTAGGTCACTATATTATAATTTAAGAAACATTCTTAGTATAGTACTTTTATAATGACTACGCACAAGAGAATTATGAGAATACAGGCGAAGTCCGATCCAGGCCCTAGCTCATTATAGCCTGTCAGGCAGAGTAGTGGTATTTTTAAGTCCAAATCCTTACTCTAAACACTATTTTTATTGCTAACTAACAATTATAATGAGTAAAAGTTATCTAAAGTGTACTGAGTTTACTCCAAGATTAGTTGATAAGTCTCTGCCTCTATAGTGTTACAATTGATAGGGCTACCAAGTTGGCTGTGCTCTCTCAGGAGGATAATATAGCGCTCATTAATATTACTTTGGCTAAGAGAAATACTATCCTCAATACTGTACCTACTAGGTAACTATCAATATACTGAATACTGGTCACTGTATTAATATTATACATAGTTATTACTTTATGTACAATTTAACATTTTAGCGAAAACGGGATACTTAATGCCGGGCTATTTTATTCGGACTTAGTAGCTTGGATTATGAGAGATACAGTGTTGTGTATTAGTTTAGTTAAGAATAGTAATTTGTGTAATTTTGAAAAATAATATTATAGTTGCCAGGCTAGAACTCTTAATATTGCTAGTGTATCACAAGACTAGAAATTCTAGTGATATAAGGTGTAGAGCCATGCCGAGGAGTCGTGTAGTACAATAAATAATCGTTTAGTGACTGCTTGTGTCCTACGTGAGTTTTCCTCCCTTTTCAACTAGTCTTATGAGGTCTAATGTGTCAAGTACTCTCTTTGTTTCGGCTCCTATGTTTATCCCTATTTCTTGTAATGCATAGAGCAGGAGTGGTAGATTACCCCATATTCTTTTCCCCCTTATCTTGTCGAGTAGCTTGTTAAATCTCTTTGTTATGTAGCGGGCTATCGGTGCTAGGATTTCTCTATGTGTCGTTGCCAGGTTTATTCCCTTAGTGCGTGCTAGTTTTCGCGCCCCCTTCGTGAACCCTCTTGGGGCATACACTATGTAGAGGATATCCGCTGTCGTGAATAATTTATTCCGGAGCTTATTTACCTCTTTTAGTACTCTCCTCATTCTTGCAACTAGCTGTGATGGAGATAGGGGCCTGGAGGCTTGTGTACTAATATAGTACGCTATGAGGAGAGGGTTTGATCCAGGCATTTCGGCCAAGAATATTGTTACTGTATAGTCGCTTGTTGTATATGTCTCTAAAGGCTTCTTACTAATTCTTTGTAGCTGTGACCATATTGAGAGGTAGCGCCTAGCTCCTCGTAGCAGTGGTACTAGGGCTGTGTTGAGTATCCTTATTCGTTCCTCAACTCGCTGTAGAGGCAGCATCGTTGCTCCGAGATAAGTGGAGTAGTCGGGCTACGGCTAAGTGCAAAGAGTTGTGTATTCTCCTGTGTGGAGAACTAGGGGGCTTAGTTCCTAGTACTAGTTTATTCCTAGCCTGACAGGTTACAGGGTTATCCTGTCAGGCTTGAAAGTGGGGCGCAGAGGGGATAGAGGGTTATTTCTTTTCCTTTTGTTCTTTCTCTCCCAGCCTCGGTATGTAGTAGTACTTGCCTAGTCTTCGCTGCATTCGGTCGAGGAAGCTTCCCTCTTTATTTATCCTCGGTCTCCCGGTTTCTGGGTCCTTTCTTATCGTTATTCCTATTTCTGCTAGGAATTTGTTCATACCCTCGTTTAGTGGTAGTGGTTTGAGTGCGTGTCCTTTTATGCCTGGGGTGCCTATGAACACCATTACCCGGTTCGCGATGTAGTCTTGTACGGCTATGTCGTGCTCAACGACTATTGCTGCTGCTTTTCTTGCCTCGGTTAGCCGCTTAATTGCCTTAGCGACTACTAGTCTTTCTTCTACGTCGAGGTAGGCGGAGGGCTCGTCTAGCAAATATATGTCGGCTTCACGTGCTATTGTGACGGCTACAGCTACTTTTTGTAGCTCTCCGCCGCTGAGTTCATCGATTCTCCTATCAAGGAGGCGGTCTATTCGTAGCCTCTTCACTATTTCTACGTTAATCCAGCTGCCTGGGGCTAGTGCGGAGGAGTTGGCCTCTCTTAGTAGTTCCTCTACGGTTTTGTCCTCGCCGAGTGTCTGTGGGCTTAGTCGCTGCGGTTTGTAGCTTACTTTGAGCTTCTCGCCTGGTTTTCTTACCTCGCCTTCTGTGGGTTCTATTTCGCCTGCTAGTGTTCTTACAAAGGTTGTTTTCCCTATGGCGTTGGGGCCTAGGATTCCCAGTACTTCTCCCTCGTATACCTCGCCTGGGTCAACCTCTAGGCTGAAGCCGCTTAGGCTTACAGTGAGCCTTGTCCACTCAATGTACTTTGTTGATGTCTGTATTGCTTGTAGTGCCTCCGTTGGGTTGATCGTGTATTTTATTGGCTCGTTTCTTATCCTCATATTCTCTGCTGGTAGGTAGCCTTTCAGGAAGTGGTTTATCCCGGCTCCGACGGCGTAAGGCTTCGAGGATACGCCGTAGACGCCGGGTTCGCCATACATTATCACTACGTGGTCTGATAAGTAATCGAGCATAGCTATATCGTGCTCAACTACAATGACGTAGCTATTCTTGGGCGTATAGCTCCTTATTACCCTGGCTACTTTGACTCGTTCCCTTACATCAAGGTAGCTGCCTGGCTCGTCAAAGAGGTATAGGTTAGCATCCTTGCTTAGCACGGCGGCTACCATGAAGCGTTGTAGCTCTCCGCCGCTAAGCACACGTATATCCTTGTCAAGCGCACTAGTGAGTCCTAGCTCCTTGACGAGTTCCTGCCATATGCCTCTCTCATCGGCTTTCTCTAGTAGGGCTGCAGCGGTGCCCTTTACTCTGCGGGGTACAAGGTCTATATATTGTATCTTATGAGCAGCTC
>JALVKZ010000176.1 GCA_027033675.1 Pyrodictiaceae archaeon
TTTGATCTTAGCTAGTAGCTGCCTTAGTCTTTAGCTCGTTAACTGCCTTGATTATCTCGTCTACTAGGTCCTTTGCCTCGCCGGGATCAATTATGCATGCACTGGCTGCTGCAACCTCTATTCCTGCTGCCTCACCTAGTCTCTTCTTGCTCGGCACGTAGACGTATGGTACCTTCTTCTCCTCGCATAGGAGTGGTAAGTGAGCTACTATCTCTGGTGGGTCAACATCCTCGGCTATTAGTACCAGCTTTGCTAGGCCTCTCTCAACACACTTGGTTGTCTCGTTTGTCCCCTTCTTTATCTTACCAGTCTTCCTAGCTATTTCAAGAGCCTTATAGGCCTTCTCGGCTAGTTCCTCTGGTACCTCAAACCTAACATAGAAGGGCTTGCTCATGGCTCATCCTCCTCCCGGGGCCGGTCGTCGCCCCTCCTCTAGTGAAGGCAACAGCGCTGCTAGGGGTATAGAAAACTAGCGCAAAACAAGGGAAGAGGCTTATTCGTGGGAGAATATCGCCACTATGTTCCTTACGTTACCTTCCTCGTCGCTTTCTACGGCGTCTATTCTCGCGAACCCTATTCTAACGAGTTGTACTACTTCGTCTCTTCTAAGGCTCTTTGCAGCCTCTTCTGCGAAGCCGTGTTCGCGGCGAAGCTCGAGCCCTTCCGGAACAACTAGTTCGAGTGGAGTAGCGTGTTCTGCTACAACCCACTGTATTATAGGGGCATTATGTTTCCTTGCCTCGTCGAGGCTCCTGCTATGGTATTTAGCCTTTATTGGTTTCCTGCCCGTGTCTATTATTTCTATGTTGAATGCCTCCATGAGCCTAATTACCTTGTTTCTCTCCATTGTTTCTAAGTCGCTGCTAGAGACATAGATCGTGGCCTGTGGCCCTTTCACCGTTATTTTCCTCGAGCCCAGCTTGCCGTTGGGGTGATATGGTATCTCAAATACCTCCTCTTTCCAGGGGATTGCTTCAACGAGTACCGGGACAGGATCAATAACAGCCATGATTCTCTTCGCTCTGGGGTCTATTATTGAGCGGTTAATTGCTGCCAGGTTGGCAAAGCTTATGCTGGCATCTGTATACTTTACGCCGACTTCGAGTATTAGTTTTCGTATAGCCTCTGCTGTGAATCCTCTTCGACGGAGCCCGGCTATTGTCGCGAACCGGGGGTCATCTATGCCGCTAGCTGTGCCTGCTTCGTAGAGCTTTTTGAGAGCGGACTTGCTCATTACGAATCCTTCAAGTTTTAGTCTCCCGAAGTGCATGACCTCGGGGTATTTCCAGTCAAGGCACTTGTAGACATATTTCTGCTTCTCAGTATTCTGCATATGCTCCTTAGCTCTAAGTATATGTGTTACGCCCATGAGGTGGTCGTCAACGCCTGCTGCCAGGTTATAGGTTGGCCATACGACGTACCTATCGCCAACGAGGGGGTGAGGATGCTTACCTGTATCAATTATTCTGAAGGCTACCCAGTCACGTATACTTGGATCTGGGTGATTTGGATCAGTCTTGACTCTTAGGACGGCCTCGCCCTCGGCGAAATGGCCCTCAAGCATCTTATCCCATAGTTCTAGGTTTTCTTCGATGCCTCGTAGTCTTGGAGGATATTTTTCGAGTAGTCCCTTGTCTCTGTACCTCTTATACTCTTGGCTCGGCAAGTCATCTATATAGGCACAGCCTTTCTCTAATAGCTTCCTCGCTATGTCGTAATATGTTTTCATTCTCAGGCTCTGTATGTATTCCTCATCCCACTCTATGCCAAGCCATTTTAGGTCTCGGCGTATAAGCTCGTAAGCCTCTGGTAGCGGCGTCTTGGTTCTTGGGTCTGTGTCCTCGAATCGTAGTATGAGCTTGCCCTTGTACATAACCTTGTACTCGTGGCTGAGTATTGCTGGCCGTGCATTACCCAGGTGTATTGCGAAGTCGGGGTTAGGCGCGAAACGCGTAACTACTTTGCCCTCTTCGGCACCTGGTAGCGGTGGTAGTGTTTTCTCCCTTTCTTCTTTCTGCTTCCTCGCCTCGATTACCCAGCTGTACTCTTTCTCTAGTAGCTGTTTTTGCTTCTCTAGAGGAAGGCTATTTACCTCCTTGACTATCTCCGCAACTATTCTCGCTACTTCGCGCGCATAGGGTCTGAGATCAGGGCGAGCAGCCATTATCTTGCCCATAACGGGCCCTGTTGCTGCTCGTCCGCCATGCTCCACGGCATTTAGCAGGGCATAGGCCCTTGCCAGCTTCCTTACTTCATCTATGCTGAATCCTGATATACTTGACCACCTCCTCGGGAGCTATAATTACTATATCCTCTTCTCTCTCGCCTATTGGCGACGAATATATGTAAACCACGATACCTGCTACGTGGGTCTTTATTCGCCTCATTTCTCTTTTCCGTGTAAGCACGACTCCGAGCGTGTCCCACTTCTTCACCTTTACTCCTTCACAGACTTCTAACGCTACCCTTATGCCCTCGACTGGTATAGGTTCCACAGCTGAGCCACGTTGAACAAATAGACCCGTATTGTACTCGGGAGGAAGCACTACTACGAAGCTCTTAGTGACACGCTTCTCAACAAGGTCTATGAAGTCTATGGTAGATCCATATACTTGTTTTCCGAGACAGATAGCGTCCTTCTCATTGCTACACCTACTGGTTACTTTCCCTATATCATCCTTTATTTCCAGGAAAACGTCAGAGACTACTCCCTCTACGTAGAGCTGGGGAACTGCATAAGGCGATTTCACGCAGTCTTCTTTAACCAAGGCTGATGCCCATCAAGGATTAATGTCTTCTCAATTATACTCATATCCGTTATTCACAGAGAAAAGATATACATTGATTGAACCGGCGAAGGACTAGTTACTTTGTCCTGGTAGCGGCAAACTCTGCTAGATCGACTAGTATTTTCTTTGCTTCGTTGTCGGGTAGTACGCTTAGGGCTGCTATCGCTTTATCTGCGTATTCTCTTGCAAGCTTCTCTGCATAGTCTATAGCTCCGCTCTTTTTAATTAGGCTTGCTGCTTCTCCGAGTTCATCTCGGCTGGCTTGCTTATTGCCAAGAATTGATACGAGCTTCTCTTTCTCGTCTCCTTCGAGCTGGCTTAGCGCATATATTATTACTAGTGTCTTTTTGCCCTCCCTAATATCGCTGTACACGGGCTTTCCTATCTCTTCCTCCTTGCCAGCAACGCCCAGTATGTCGTCTCTGATCTGGAAAGCTATCCCGAGATTGCGGCCATAGAGGGCTAGGCTTGAGAGTATTGACTCATCCTCGGTGGCTACAAGCCCGCCTAGTATGGCAGATGCCTCGAAGAGAGCGCCAGTCTTCTTGTATATCATTTGGAAGTAGTCATCTATATCAACATCCTCTAATTGCTCGAACATCATGTCGAGGGCCTGGCCCTCGGCTATGACTGCTGATGCGTGTGCAAGTGTCTTCAGTGCCCGTGTAATCCTGTTATGAGGTATACCTTTTGCTTCTGCATCGCCTAGAACCTCGAATGCTTTAGCGAACAATAGGTCGCCTGCCGTTATAGCCATTGCTTCTCCCCATAGCTTGTGCACTGTTGGTACTCCTCTGCGGAACTCATCCCTATCCATTATATCATCGTGTATGAGCGTAAAGTTGTGTACTAGCTCAACCGCTGCTGCAAAGGGGAGCGCCTTCTCGGCGACCTCTCCTAGGGCCTCGGTGACTGCTATGACTATTGCTGGTCTGAGCCTCTTTCCACCAGCACGTATAAGGTGGAGAGCAGCGTTGTATAGGTCGTCGGGCTTGCCTTGTACGCGGGCATAGATGTAACCATTTACGAGCCCCGCCAC
>JALVKZ010000177.1 GCA_027033675.1 Pyrodictiaceae archaeon
TCTGCTTGCTTCCCAGGAGGCTCCGCGTCATAGTAACTAAGCCGCTGGCTAGGCTAACCGAGCCCTGGGAAAAAGAGTTACACGTTCTAAAAGTGATCCGGGACGAGGAACCCATTAGCGCTAAGGACTTATCGGCGAAGACTGGTATGGGTAGGCTCTCTTTATGCATGGCTCTAACGTTACTAGAGGCGAGGCGCCTACTCTTCGTGATCAAGCACGGCTCGGAGAGACTATACGTTTATAGAGATGATCTAGCGAAGATAGTTGTAGAGACGAACCCTCTATACCGGGGGATAGTTGAGCTCGTCGAGAAGGAGCCAGGTATAACTGTTCACGAGATCGCTGCCCGCTTATCCACGCCTCCAGACCTAGTCCTAAACGCGTGCAAGTACCTCGCATCAATAGGCGTACTCGAGCTCAGGAAGGCTTCTTTCGAGTACGAGGTCTACCCAGCTAGCCCGCTACGTTCCCAGCAATATTCGCAGCAATAATGTCTACCAGGCCATGCTAGGGAGGGGTCCCGGGTTGGATAGACGAGACTTCCTCTGGGCCGTAGCGGCTGCCTTAGTAGCGCTAGGCGCTACTATACCTGGTCTCGTAGCCTTGTTTAGACCAGGTTTTCCTCCAAGCTGGGGCGGTGACGCTTATGGCCACTTGTTTAAGGTGTGGAAGCTCTATCACTACGGGTGGAGGCCGTGGATAGAGGACTGGTACTCGGGGTATCCCTTCCTCAGATTCTATCCACCGCTATCGTACCTCGCTGCCTGGGTCTTATCCCGTATCGCCTCCGATCCCGTAACAGGGTACAAGCTGCTCGTAGCCATGGTGGCGCCTTTATCGGCTATAACTATGTACTTGGCGCTAAGGATACTGGGGTTCTCTAGGTGGTCCTCTCTAGTAGCTAGCGTGGTCTACGCCACTAGTCCATGGGTGTTCCGAGTCGTAGCCCCGGAGGGTAATCTTCCACGAGCCTTTGGGTTCACGGTAGCGCCTCTGGTCCTTATAGCTCTCTACGCGGTAGCGCGTTCTCGTAGCATTACTAGCGCCTTATTAGCTGGTCTCTTCTTCGCGCTCCCCCTCCTAGCACATCACTCTCTCGCCGTAACGATAACTGCCTCCTCACTAGGGCTCCTCGCCGCAAAACTAGTCTACGATGGAGCCATGCCCCGGGGCCTGCGGCGTAGTAGTGTTCGTAGACTAGCCGTCAACCTAGCACTGTTCCTGCTATCCTTTATCCTCGTATCAGGGTTCTGGGCTATACCCTTCATACTAGACCATAGCCTTGCCTCGTTTACTCCCGAGACACGTGGCTACCTCTTCCGCATCCAGAGCGTCCGCCCATTACAACTAGTCGAGCTGGGTAATTCCTGGGGCTTCTTCCAGGGCTACTTGAGGCTTGTATCCCCCATCGCCTTGGTAGTGGTAGCTATCTATGCGAGGGATAAGAAGCTCATAGGCTCAGCCCTCCTAGTAGCCTCGCTACTTGCTTTGTTCTCTCTCCTCTCACTCGGCGCGCATGGCCCCACGCCGTGGCTTAACAGGCTACCAGTGGTAAGCCTCATACCTCCCTATAGGTGGCTGGATGCCCTCCAACCACTATACGCTTTCGCCATTGCGCTCTTAGTTGAGAGGGTTACACGCATAGGTCTTAGGGGGAGACCCGCATGGATTCTCTTAGCCAGTATCATGATCCTGCTCATAGCCGTAGCGGAGGCTCAGCCCCAGCTACACGCGTGGAGAGCTGAGAGCTTTGATCGAGACCTAGCAGCAGCCCTAAACTTCATAGGCGGAGACCCGTCTACGGGGTGGCGTTTCTACCAATGGGGCTTGGGGATTAGCAAGGGCTCTATGGTGGGCTACTCTCCCGCTATTGCGCACAAGCCCTCCATAGACGGGTGGTATAGACAGGGAGACCCCCTCTACCTTCTCCACGGCGAGTTGTCGTGGGCTCTTACACACGATGCCAATTATGCTAGGAGTCTCCTAGGTCTCTTCGGCGTAAAATACGTAGTAGTTGACGAGTCCCTTAAAGACTCGGTTAGGGCCGAGGAAATCCTCAAGAGCATTGGGCTTCACGAGGTATTTAGAAGCGGTAAAATAGTCGTCTATAGGGGCAACAGTACAGTGCTCCACGTGAGCACTGGTAGAGTGCTCGCCATAACATGCTCGTATAGCGTCATCAAGTACGTCTTCCCCGAGGCCGAGAACGGCAAGAGCTGCTACCTAGATGACTACAGTCTCGCCGACCTACAGGGGTATAGTGAGGTCATTCTCTACGATTACCGGTATGGTAGCTGGAAAGCCTGGGCCACGGTACTAGAGTATGTAGCTCGTGGAGGAACCATAGTTGTAGACACTTATCGAAGCCCTGACATGATGAGAATGATCCCAGGTACTGGCTTGAGATCAGAGATTAAGAAGCATATGGGCATCCTCGAGCTAAGGCTATGGAATGGGAGCATTCTTAGACTCAATCTAAGCTATGAGGGAGGGGCCTGGGTATCAACAATCTATAGTGGTAAATGTGCTAAGCGCTTAGTGGTCCTCGGGAACAATACCGTTATAGGGCTTGAGAGGCACGGGCAGGGGCGTATCTACCTAGTTGGCCTCAACTTATTCTACTATGCTTATTATAAGCGCGACAAGGCGCTGAGAAGCCTGCTTCATAGAATCCTAGCGCCTCCTAGGGAGCACCTAGTGCTAAGGCTTGTGTCTTGGAGAGACGGATATATGAGAATAAGATATGAATCCAGTACATCCTTTAGCCTAGTCGTGGCTGAGGCGTGGTATCCGTATTGGCGCGCCTACCTAGACTCTAAGGCCATAAAGGTTTATCGCGAAAAACATAGCCTGTTGTTGCTTAGGTTGCCTGGTGGAAGCCACGTAGTAGACCTAGTGTTTAGGGACCCCTTCATAGTGCTAAGATACGTGTCCCTAGCAGCTTCGCTAGCCATACTCGCCTTAGCTGTGTACCAGTATGTATGGAGGAGGGGAGGAGTCCAGCATAGGCGCCACTAAGGCTCCTCTGTAGCGCGAGATAAGGGTGTAGAGCGTCTTGGAGCTTGTCAGGGAGCCTATTGGTGTAGGCCTTGTTTATCCCCGGGAAAGGGAGGAGCTAGAGGAGCTACTACGAGAAGCCTTTACTAGTCTTCAGCGGGGTGCCAGAGAACCTCCCCGGGGTGTGGGACGCGTACTAGCCTATATCGTTCCTCACGGCTTGTTAAGGGACATAGCTGGTGTAGCAGCTGCGGCTTACCAGGCACTTAACGCGGCCAAGGATGTTGAGACGTTTGTCCTCGTGGGCCCGAATCACAGTGGGCGGGGTGCCCTCGTCGCTGTCTATCCTGGGGGTGTATGGGTTACTCCCCTGGGCACAGCCCGGGTTGATGAGGAGTTTGCTATGGAGCTTGTCAGCGTCGATGACTATGCAGAGCTGGATGATGAGGCACATGAGGAGGAGTATAGTCTTGAGCTACAGCTCATCTTCCTCCAATACTTGCTGGGGGAGCGTTTCCGCTTTGTAGCTGTATCTATAGCCGATATGGCTAACCCCGAGATAGCCCTGTCTCTCGCAAAATCCATAGCGGCGACGAGCAGGGCGCTGGGTAGAGGGATAGCAGTAATAGCGACTAGTGAGGTAGGTTACTACCCCTCTCCCAGCGATGCCGGGAGAGCTGTGAGCATGGTCAAGGAGTGCATTAGGGGCATGGATCATGAGTGCTTCTATAGAGTGGTGAGGCTCTATAACGTATACCTATGTGCGCCTGCGGCCCTAGCAACTGCTACATCTTATTCCAGGATAATTGGGGCTGATACTGCCCGGGC
>JALVKZ010000178.1 GCA_027033675.1 Pyrodictiaceae archaeon
ATCCTCATGGTTGAGGGCATGGAGCTTCTTGGAACGCTTTATTCACGCGAGGAGCTCTTACCAGAGCTCTATAACTTCATATTGTGGAATAAGAGGAGACGCGTACTCGGTGTCTATATCTACACGGTGCCGGGCAAGGAAGCTATTAGAGAGAATCCGTTGATAACGACCTATGATGCAGGGGTCTATATCGGTACTGCGCCTCGAGAGCTCGGTGGCTCAGAGGACCCGTTGCGCCAGATCTGGGAGGTCGAGATATATCATAGCTCTATGCATATAGAGTTTAGCGTAATTCTCTACCCTGCCTCGGTGCTAAGATTTACCTGCACGCCGAGGATAAGAGTGCTTGAGGACAAGGAGAGAAGCGAGGGGGCTTTCCTATAGGGGCCTGGTAGGTGGTCATCAAGGTGCTGGTTTTGTTGAGCGCTACTTTTTTACCGCACCACTAATTAGAGTTAATGTTATTGGCTTGGAGTGGTAAAGGGGCCTAGGAGGCGGGGATTACGTTCTTATAGCGCGGCGAGGTGTAGTATCGGGGTGTCGGCTTCGGCGCAGGACAAGCTTGTACAACTCTTGTCCCGGAGGCTGCGCGGTACCGCTCTGGGCGCTGTATCGATGCTCAATAACATAGCTTTCAAGAAGTATAGGTCAGACTTCGCTTCGCTCCTCGTAACGGATCCACTAAAGGCTTACGAGGTCCTCCTTGAGTACGCTAGGGGCGATAAGCGTAGGGCACGGCTCTTCCTTAGAAGCGTTCTCGTAGTAATTATCCCGCCGAGCAAGCTTCTATCCGTTATCGACGCCCTTGAGAGGGGTGATCCAAGGCCGCTGCTTGAGGAACTTGAGGCCTGGAAGAGAAGAAAGGCAAAGGGCTAGGCCCTAGTCTGTTTCTCTTGCTCTACGCCTAATGGTTATATAGATGTGGTGTACTAGGTTACCTACAACGTAGTTCTTTATTACCTTGAGCTCGGCTTTCCTCAGCAGCTCTGCCAGCGCTGAACCTGACATGCCGAGTTTGCTGGCTAGTTCTCTTATGCTTGTCTTCCTGGGGTGTGCATAGTAGCCGTAGAGATAGGCCAGTACCAGTGCTATTTCTTGTTTTGATGTCAAGGGGTCCTCGTACTCGGTTACTGGCAGTGTGTCTAGTATCTCGAAGCCTAGGTCCTCCATTTGCTTGAGTACCTGGGGCCTGGAGGCTATTAGGCTGAAGACTATGTATTGGCTAGTCAGGACTATGCTCACCGGCATGGTGTTTGGCAGTGTGTCTATGTGGGGGCAGAAGCGGCAGCCGCCACACCACTTCTTTAGAGGCATCAGCGTCTTTACCAATATGTTGTGCTTAGTCTCGGCAACTACTTGGAAGGCTAGTTCTTTTTCTCGGCGAAGAACCATTTGTAAAGCCGCTAGTGCCTGCTGCTCTCCCTGTACCCTTATCCAGCCTTCTACTTCATTGCCGCGGCCAGCGGCGTGGAGGATTGTTGCGATGAGTAAGGGGTAAGGGATCTCAGCCCCGCTCCTGCCTAGCTTGCAGCTTGCCTGGTTTGTGTCGCACATGTTCTCTGCTAGGTAGAGGAGGCGCTGCGCGAAGCAGTACTCGTCAGGGCTCCTGGGCTCCTTAATCGCGACTATCAGTGCGGGGGTGCGGGCCAAGATGTTCACGCACCTTTCAACCCAAGAGTATGGTTGGTATAATGCAGAGTAGAGATATGTATGCGAGCACCACTGTGCCGAAATGTTTAGGCACAGCTACTTGTCTCAGGTACTATTCTCGGCCCCGGTCTATTATTTAGGTGTCCTTCCTCATCCTTATTTTTTAGGGGGAAACCATTACAAGAGTGATAGTGGTAGCTATGTTGATAGGAGAAGGTGAGGTAGCGGAGCCAGTACTGCTGTGCCCTGTTTTATCGTTGTAGTGATGGTGATAGCTCGTGGCTCCTGGCCTTGGCGACCTAGTTGCGGTGAGTATTAGCCATCGCTGGGCCCCCCTAGAGATTATCGGTGCTCTTGAGCAAAGAGCGCGTGATGCCTATAGCTATCTCGCTGGTTCTTCTCGCGAACTCGTTGTGCTCGCAACGTGTAATCGTTTTGAGGCCTACGCGCTCACCGATGACCAGGAGGAGTTCCTTGCACGAATCCATGAATTTCTCGGAGACGCTACTGACTATGCGAGGGTGTTTCGCGGGGTAGATGCTGTTCGTCACTTGTTCCGTGTAGCAGCTGGCCTAGAGTCAGCTATTATCGGTGAGAACGAGATTCTCGGCCAAGTTGCCCGGGCTTATGAGGAGGCTCGTCGCCTGGGCTTCGCCTCGAAGTACTTGTCTATGCTTTTCCAGTTCGCTGTTCGCGTCGGCAAACTTGTTCGCAGCGAGACCAGGATCTCTCGAGGCAATGTCGGGTTTCCCGGGGCGGCTGTGAAGCTTGCGTGGGAGAGGCTAGGCGATATCGGTGACGAGTTAGTGGTTGTTATTGGTGCCGGGGATGCTGGCTCCATTATAGCTAGTCTTGTGAGGGAGAAGTGGCCAAGGGCGCGTATAGCTATTGTTAATCGTAGTTATGAGAAGGCTGTTGAGCTAGCAGCCAAGGTTGGGGGCAGTGCTTATCCCTTGGACAGGCTGCGCGAGGCTATTAGTGGTGCGCGTGTTGTCTTCGTGGCGGTTAATGCTCTTGAACCGGTGCTTACAAGGGATGCGCTCTCGTTACTTAGGCCCGGCACCCTCATAGTAGATATATCGGTGCCATCTGTTGTCGAGAAGCCCGTTCCCAGGCACATAGAGTATGCTAGCCTGGACGAAGTAAAGGAGGCTATAAGGGATACCCTTGAGAGACGCCTAGCAGAGGTACCGAGGGCAGAGAAGATAATAGAGGATGAGATAAGGATTTTCATAGCTAAGTGGGAGAAAAGATTGGCCGATGAAGCTGTCGCGAAGATCATGCGATACGCGGAGATGGTTGCCTCAGAGGAGCTAGAGGAACTTACCAGTATTCTAAGAGGACGCGGAATAGACGGAATTGTTGCTGAGCCCCTAGCACTCTTCACCAAGAGTTTGCTAAAGAAACTCATGCGCCCCCTAATCCTCTATGCACAGGAGCAGGCACGTAATGGGCAGCTAGACGAGGTAGAGAAGCTGGCAGAGTTCTTCGAGAGAGAGCTAGAGAAAAAGCTGAGAAAGCTGGAAGCTAGGCCTCGTTGCAACTAGTGATAATGCGTACGGTTTTACTCTCCCCTCTTCTCGGCGGCTCTTTTGATAGCCTTTATTAGTTCATCGATGCTCATTAGTTTATAGGTGGTCGTCCTTATAGTACCCCTCATGTTCAGGTTTATCAACGCTGCTGCGAGGGCTTCATCGTTCTCGGCCTCAACTATGTTTAGGAAATCCCAGTCACCAAATACGAGGTATTGGTGGATTACTTTTAGCCCCATTTCCTCGAGCTCCTTGTTTACCTCTAGGATTCTCTCTGGCTTCTTGAATACTGTTTGTGCTCCTTTATCGGTTAACTTGGACAGAATAACGTATAGGGGCACGGGTTTTCCCACCAGGTAAATAAAAATGTGGCCATAGTATAAGTACTTGCTGTGTTACTCCCTCTGCTCTTTTGACAGCCTTGGTACTGGTTCCCTATATATCATTACCGGCACTAGTTCGCCTGGCTCGTATTCCCTCTTATCCACGAGGAGTATTCCGTCAGCCTCCACGTTGCTAACCGTGACCGAGGATAGTTGTCTCTCTCGCGGCAATGGCTCGGCTACTAATACGCCGTCACGATAATAGAGCTTTGCCTTAATCGGCTCAGGTCTCTT
>JALVKZ010000179.1 GCA_027033675.1 Pyrodictiaceae archaeon
TCACATGTATAGCGAACGGGTATTAATGACCCATTCTTTATTGCCGGCGAATCTATGTTTATTAGGTTAGGTTTATTATCCGCAATGGTTAGTAAAGGCAGCGAGGTAGTACCATGTCTACGCGTGTTAAAATAAATAAGCCCCGCAACTATAACAGCTGAAATAAGGAGTAACACAAGGCCTAGAATAATGCGTTTACGCTTCATTTTATCCCCGGAAATAACCAAGAGCATGGAGGATAGATAAGGATTAGCGCCCAGTATGGCCGGGTGCTATGCATGAGTACGAGGAGAAGAGTATACATGGAGACATATGGATGTGCCCTTAACTTCGCCGATACAGCCCTCATGAAGACCGCGCTAGCAAGGCACGGCTATGAAGTAGTTGATAAGCTTCAAGAAGCCAACGTCGTCATTATTAATACTTGTACTGTCCGCCTAGATACAGAAGAAAAAATGGCCAAGAGAATACGCATACTCAACGATTACGCAGAGAAGCATGGTAAGAAACTAATAGTTGCGGGATGCATGGTAACAGCACAACCCTATAAAGTTAAGAAATTAGCGCCACGGGCAATACTAGTATCAACGTTCAATGCTCACCGCGTAGTTGAAGCCATAGCAAAAGGCATTGATTTATTAGAGGAGCCAAGGACACCAAAGACTCTCTTTACGCCAGACCCTAGGGTCATGCAGAGGGGGCATATAGCGGAGATACCGCTCGCTGATGGCTGTCTAGGTGATTGTTCTTTCTGTATAACGAAGCTTGCTAGGCGCCGTGTATATAGTAGGCCCATGAACCAAGTAATTGAGCTTATAAGGCAACTAGTTAGAAGGGGTGTTGTAGAGATTAGGCTCACTGGCCAAGATGTAGCAGTCTATGGGATCGATATTACTGGGCGAAGACTATTACCAGAGCTAATGCACGAGATAGCAGAGTTGCCCGGTAACTTCATGGTAAGGATAGGCATGATGAGCCCTGATCAAGTTGAACCTATTCTTGATGAGTTCATAGAGGCTCTCCGTCATCCACGATTCTTCAAGTTTGCCCACCTACCAGTACAGAGCGGTGATGACAATGTACTAAGGATAATGAAGCGGAGATATAGCGTGGATGAGTACAAGTCCATAGTGAGGGAGATCAGAGCCAAGGTACCCGGGGTCATGATAGCCACTGATATAATAGTTGGGCATCCAGGCGAGGACGAAGAAGCGTTCAGGAATACTGTGAGACTTGTAGAGGAGCTTAGATTCGAGCGTGTACACCTAGCCCAATATACTCCTAGGCCCCGAACAGTGGCAGCAGGTCTCCCGCAGGTACCGGATCCCGTGAAGAAGCAGCGCTCAAAGATGCTCGGCAAAGTAATTATGCGTATTGGGTTGGAGGAGCACAAGCGCTACATAGGGTCTCGTGCCAGAGTCTTAGTTGTCTCACGTGGCGAGAGGGGAGGACTGGATGCAAAGCTATTCAACTATATACCAGTAATCCTTCCCGAGCATAGTGCTAAGCCCGGTGAATGGTGCGATGCTGAAATAATAGATGCCACGTGGTATGATTTACGGGGCAGAGTCTTTGACTGCGTTGAGCAGAGCTAAGCAAATAGCTGCCCAGAAGGCAGCCGCTCTTATAGCAGAGCGCTTGCCTAGGATAAGGCGCCTTGGTGTTGGGACTGGGTCAACGGTTAAGCTCGTCCTTGAGTACTTGTTCTTAAACAAGGAGTATAAGCAGCTATTAATGGAAAAGGATATCTATGTCTCGAGCCTCGACACATTCTTCACGCTACGCCGTCTAGGCTTCATGCCAGGTCTTTATATGCCAGGGAATGGCTTAGACCTATACTTTGACGGAGCCGATGAGGTCGTAATTAGCGAGAACGGGGACTGCGGCATTATAAAGGGGAGAGGCGCTGCCCTTACAAGAGAGAAGATATTAGCTTACAATAGCCGAGACGTTATCATAGTAATTGATGAATCCAAACTAGCGCGCAAGCTGGGAGAGCATAATAAGCCCTTACCGATAGAGGTTGTCCCTATCGCAGCTGATGCCGTACTAGCCTTTCTCGAGTCAAGGGGGGTAAGAGCGTCTCTCAGAGATGAGTGCAGGTGCAGAGATGGCCCAGCAATAAGCGATAACTATGGCTTAATAATAGATTCGTGGCCATGGGGTATTCATTCTCTTAGGGATTTTATAGAGGAGCTTAAGAAAGTGCCCGGAGTAATTGAGCATGGGTTTTTTGATGGCCTCGTTGACGAAGTAATAGTTGGTTATAGCGACGGGGCGAGGATACTCAGATGCAGGAGAACGAAAAAGAACCCAGCCCTGTAAGGGGCTCTATTTTATCAATGCTAAGAGAGAATATACTAAAGACGAGCGAGGTGCCGCCATCCTCTGCTAAAAGCGCTGTAGGGGAACTCAAGGTTATCAAAATCTCTCAGGCCCCCCTCGAGCTATGGGTAGTAATGGGCAGGGAGAGCGACTATCTAGTAATACGAGGAACTTATTGCAGTTGTCCTCACTTCACCATACGCGTAGTAAATGGCGAGACAGCAATGCCTTGCTACCACCTAGTAGCAGTGGAGATCGCTGTAAGGCAGGGGAGATTCCACGACCTCTCTCTTAGCCTTAGCAAGGACGAGCTTCAAGACATAGTTCTCGAGGTACTAGCTGGGCCGCGGTCCATAACTCTTCGTAGAAAACTTTACATGCTTAGATAGGAGAGAGGAGGGATAAATAGACCCCGCAACAACTAAGCATCTCACGGCCCAAGAGACGTGTAGCTAGTAGGCCGCCTAGCCTAATCCCTAGCTAATAACCGGGTTGGAATACCTTGAGCAAGCCAGTTGAGATAGAAGAGAAAGAGATACTTGATAAGATGACGCAGCTCCGTGAGGAGATAAAGAGGCTTAAAGAGCAACGCTATACCCTAATAGATGATGCCCGTAAATTGCGGCAACAGAGAAGGAAGTTAATAGAGAGGGCTAGGCAGCTCCGTGAGGAGATAAAGAGGCTCCGTGAGGAAAGAAAGAAGCTCGTCGATCAGGTGAGAAACCTTAGGCAACAGCGCCGCGAGATACTTGAGAAACTTAGAAGCGTTGTAAATGAGATAGAAGAACAGAAACGAGTCGCGGCTGAGTATAGGCCGCTGGCTAGAAAGAGCATTAATGCCATCCGGAGAAGAATAGAGGAGCTTGAGTGGCGTCAGCAAACCAGTGTTCTCACGCCAGAAGAAGAGAAAGAGATAATAGATGAAATAGTTCGTCTCGAAGCTCTTCTCCAGAAAGCAATGGAGGCTAGAAAGTACCTGCAAGAACTCACAGAGAAACGCGCTGAGCTTTATGGTCTGAGGCTCCAGATTAGGAGCCTAGGCCAGGAGATAAGGAGTCTTAGTGAGAAAATAAGCAAGCTTGATGAAAGGATTAGCGCGCTACGTTCCCAGCTAGACGAGGTTAGTCCACAAATAGATAGCATAACTAAGCAGCTCGAAGACTTATCAGCCAAAATAGAGACACTACGTGAGGAGATAAATCAGAAGGTGCAGGAGCTCAGAAGGCTTAGTGAGAAGCTCAAGGAGCTCCGGCTTGGCCAGGAGAAGGAAAAAGCCCTCCAAATCTACGAGGAGAAAAAGCGTAGGATAGAAGAGAAGCTAAAGAAGGGAGAACCACTAACTCTTGAGGAACTGCGGCTACTCTATGCGACGAGCCCTGATGAACTCGAGGAAGAACCAGAATGACTAAGAAAGTCCTAGTAGTAGCCATAGATATAGACGACGACCTCGGTCGTGCAGGGATAAAGACACCC
>JALVKZ010000180.1 GCA_027033675.1 Pyrodictiaceae archaeon
GTCTGTACTAGGGGCCAGAACAACCCACCCATAAAGCCCCATAACGTATTAAGAGCTATAACCACGGCCACCGAGGAGGACAAGCTAATAAGATAGACCAGCAGGGAGACCACGAAGAGAGACCCGGTAATGATTACGCGGCGAGCAAGGAGGGATAAATCACTCCAAACACTACCAATAATAGATGAGACCGAGCGAGCACCCATAAACCAGCTAGTAAGACTAGAGACCGTGACTACGCCAACCCCGAGCCCAGCCAAGTAGAAGGCGAGGCCGAGACGAGACAACCCAGCAGCAATAGAGGCTACAAATACAGCCAAGTACATTACAATAAGGTACTTAGGCGCTAACTCATTACCCATCATGGCCACCAATAGCTTCATAGTCGTGTCAGAAGCTAAGATGCGCCTTCTCCTTAGACTTGCTTTAAGAGTCCTATCCCTTACTCTTAGCAAAGGGTTACAGCAACTTTAGCGTTGTTTAGGTACAAAGTCTCCAGCCATTCACGTAACTCTTATAACTAGCTTAATGTCTTTCTAAACCTTATGGGAAGTTACTGAGTGACCTGTATTGCTGCAAGAAGGATCCATCCCTTGTAGAACACATAATTGTAAGTACCGCGGCCTCTCAACCGCTATAGCCGGGTTAATTGTACTCAGCTTTCTCTTAGTCATAGCTATACCTCTTCTCCTCAACATATATGCCGGCAGCGTACAGTCACACTTAGCTCTTAGCAACAAGCTAGCAGAGAAACTACAAGAGGCATCACAGAGGTTAAATATAACATATGACCTAAGCAGATCTTCTCCTCCTTCTCTTCGAGTATATATTGTGAGAAATAATGGGCCAAGTGATGTACCAATATCATTTTACATAGTTACCGATGGCTCTAAAACTTACCTAGTAAAGGCAGTTAATACATATAATAAGACTCTAGGGCTCGGATCCGTGGAGATCATGACGGAGCCCGTTAGTGGCGTCTCACTCCTAAGGAACACCATAGTCATAAAGCCGCCTCGCGGTGAAATTCTAATAAGGGTCAAAAACGGTAAATTGGTAGGAGCTATAGCTGTCGCCAAGGGCTATGCACAAGTAAATGTGCCAACGTCCTCAGGTGGAATGCTAACAACTTACGCGGAAGTAGCTGAAAGCATTAAGACTAATTATGTAAACCTTACAATGTTCAATAATATAACTGATTTCTTTAGTCATAGTAATGACTCAAACATAGTAATCACTAATAATCCTACTGAGAACCAGAGCAACACTACTCTCCTAAACCGGGGCGCATTCCAGACGATATGTTTCACCGGCAATATCGGTTATGATGAAGCCTCTGTTGGAGGCTTTCAGCCAGCGGATCCCAAAGTAAACGCTTCACCGATAGCTGCTGTATATATACATAATATGGGGATATGGCCCGGCTCAATGGTTCTAGGAGGCAAAGATACGAGTTACAACTCAAACGCTATACACTTCAGCCTCTACATGGCTGGATACGACCTAATAGCCTATAATCAAAGCGAGCCAGGCTTCATAGCAATAAGCATGAAGGATGGCGAACACGCCTTTTGCTATAGCTTTGTAGTTGAGGATAAAAAAGCAGTAAGTGATTGCATGCCCGAAGGAAGTGAAAATTGGAATTCATCTTCTGTAGTATCTAGCAAATTATATGACGTTGTTGCCGAACAAGCACAGCTAAAACCCTCAGAGAACAAGGAAAGCTATAATCTTAGTTCAATATTTAACATAGTATATAGCAGGAAACTAGGGCTAGTGCTCTGGAAGAGCGACTTTGTAGCATATTGCCCGCCTAATAGCTTCAGCATCAATAATATCTCGGTGGGAAGCTATATGTTTAAGATAACCGGAACATGCTGGTTCGCCTACAAAGAAGAAGAAAGAGTATATGAGGGTAACCTAAGTAATAGCCTATTAGAAGTAATAAATGCTCAGACAATATATGGCGATAGGGATACTGGCATAAAAGGAATAGCAAACGGAACCATAAGGTACACTATTAAGTATGAAACACAACCCGAGGAAATAAAAGAAGACAAGAATTTCCCAACAGTTATAAAGCTTACTAATATTATGGGTGATAAAAATCTACTAAGTATTTACGATAATGTTACTGGTAAGATACGAAGAGGAGTGAAAGCGTTTGGTGTATACCTTTATGGCGGCGAGCATTTCGAGACTATGAGTGGTGAATATTACATCTACTATTATATATATAATCTTTATGGCGAGGACGGAAGGCTATCAATATTTGAGTTTAAGCGCGGAGACACTAGTGGACTTAGACCATATATGCTGCTAGCAGATACCGATGGTAATGGGTTAAGCGAGATAGTTCTAATAGATGAATGGTTCAGCCCAGATAGTTCAAAGCATAGTGATCAAAGCTTAGCTGATATTATTGGTCAAGCCGGGAAGACGTATCACCCGGCAGCTGGCAATGATGACTTAAGCAAGTATGAAAAATACGGATGCGTAGAGAAGTCAATAGGATACTTCTACCTAAAGTTCCGCGGACCCTACGCTATTAATGGCAGCCGAATAGCCGAGGTAAGTATTCAAGTAAGATATAGCTTTCACGATAACCTTGCCACCGATCTAGAAGAAGTGGATAACCAAATGGCTGGTATATGGGGTTTTGCGGTACTTGATAGTAATGGCAATGAGACGGCCAGTAGTATGTATATCTATCAGCAGCTACAGAACTATGAGTACACATGGCCAGTTAGTATGCCGTTTCACTCAGACGCGGTATACCTTCCTATACCTAACAAGCCAGAGCTGTACTTCATTGTATTCAAATTCGGCGATCCCTATAGTTTCTACGTAGATAAGGATGGCAATATAGAGGCGCATGATGACGCCGATATGACTATAAGGATAGAGTGGCTTGGCATGTGGTACTTGCATCGCTAGTAGAGGCGAGGAGTTTGAGAAGCCAGGCGGAAGTTATATCAACTATTATTATAGTATCGGTAGCTTTAATAATAGCGCTTGGTCTAGTTTATTACCTAGGTCCGTTCGTTGCCGAGTCCCAGAGCCGGTATAGACTCTATAGCTTATTGTCTTCCTACGCTTCTGCACTAAGTATTGTACCAGTATCAACTATAAATACTACCTCAAATATTACATCTGTGCTTATAATTAAGAACACAGGGTCTTTAGGATTCCGTGCTTACCTTGCCATAATTCCTTTTTACCAAAGAGTACCAGTCCCCGTTAATGCAACTAGCCTAGTATACAACATGACCAATAACTATTCAGTTATCGATCCTAACGATTTTACTGGGTGGAGTTTACTTAACGGAGCTAACGTGTCGTCATTCCTTATTAATGTTTACATTATTTCATCTTATTATAAGTTATCTAACTTTATAGAAAACACTAATGTCCTAGTCTACGATCTCGGAATACTACAACCAGGCAGTACTCGCGTCTTAAAGATAGTGCTCGTGGATCCTATTCCAGTATATAGCTACTCAGTTACGATATTCGCGCGTGTCGGGGACAATTACTACGAGATAGGACGCTTCATATTATATAGTGGCGGTTAAAATGCATTTTCTCGGTGCATTTTGTGGTTCCTGTTTTTATATAACCTCTTGACGATAGAAAACTAGTATTTCTCTAGTATTCCAATGTTTCCTTAATCTTCTCTATTAGCTGTTCTATTGTCTCTATTACTGCTTCAATGTCTCTCTTAGTGCATATCTTCTCTACCGCACATTGATGTAGGCCTGCTGCCCTCTGAAAAACATCCAGGACTATGTCCCCGAGCTTGTCGGCAAGGTGGTTCTTGAGGCTCCATAGCTCCTCGTCACCCTCTATGCTCCTGCCCTCGGTGGCGTATATGTAGGCCTTGACCGCTAGGCTTACCGCGTCCCATAGCATCTCTGCTGCTAGGTCCTTGCGCTCGCCTAGGCTCTTCCTGGCCCTCTCGACTAGGCTCCTAGCTGTTCTAAGGCATTCTTGGGCCCGCTCTCGGGGACCTGTACACATATTATTACCTCCCGATTAATCATTGGCTTCCTCGGGGTCTGTGGGCTTCTTAGCCCTCCGGGCCCTGGGGAAAACTGTGGGTATATTTAAACACTATCTAGCAGATATACGGTCGCCTGGACGCAAACTATCAGTATCCATCAATAATGACTAGACGGAGCCACTAAGGTAGAAGTAACTGCATAGAAATAGAAGAGATTCATGAAGATATTGACTAGTGCTCTCCTAGAGTAGACAAAGCCTATGAGAACGGGTATTTCCCGGGGGGTCGTTATTTTACTATCTTTAGGAGTTCGTCGTGTGTGAGTATATTTGCTCCTTTTATCCTGTGGTGTTGTATGAAGTTTCTGAGCTTTTGGTCGAGTGTTAAGAATATTAGCCCGTGGACTGTAGCTATAGCGTAGAGGATATTGTCTATCATATCTCTGTGCCCTAGTAGCTTCATTCTGTAAGCGAGGACGTAGGCCCGTGGACATGGGCATATAGGCTTCATGTATTCTGACTCTTCTATAATCTTTATGGTTGATTCTATCTCTTCTTGGCTGAGACCTTGGCCTTTTCTCATGGTTTCCTTTGCTACCTTGGAAACTATTTCTATAAATGATATAGGGGAATAGTGTACCTCTATGAGTTTTCTTAGAGCCAGGCTACGTAACTCGAGGAGGATAGAGTCATTGATTTCTCTTACCTCTACGCCGAATACTGGCAATAAGTATGAGGAGTCAAGGAGTATTGCTAGGCTTTTATTTGCCCCAGTCTTCTTGCTCACTCTCGCTCTCCTCTTCGAATTCCTCAACTGTTGTTGAAGCCCATTTTCTCCTCTTAGTGGCGAGGAGGAACGCGTCAAGGACCTTCTCGACAACAATGCGTCCATTCTCAACCCTTACTACAACTAGGTCTCCTTCCTGAAGCCCTATGGCTTCCAGTATCTCTCTTGGAAGGTATAGGGCTCTCTTCTTTCCTATTCGTAGCTTTCTCTCGAGCACATGGGAGGCCATAGAGCCAGGCAACTCAATGTCTACCAGGTAGTTAATAGCCAGCCAGGCAAATAAGTGTACTCTTGAGCCATTTGCTACTCGATGGGTTGACTAATAGGGACGAAAAGCAATGAGTATGCTAAAGGGCCTCTCTTAGTGAATCGAGAAGAGCGAGAAGTTACGCAATGAGTCACAGAGGGTGATACTCCTTAAATACCTTCGTTGAATGCGCATGAAGGGTCTTTATCCAGTTATCTCTAATAGCGGTTGTTCCCGAATGCGATTACCAAGTTTTCCTTGTAAGCGATTGCCAAGCTCTCTATGTCTTTCGGTTTTTGTATACTTTTTTAGTCTCGTATTCCCGGTTCCTGCGACTTATTGTTCCCATTATTTGGACACTTGTTGTGTAATATTACTGGGGGTAGTTTCCGGGATGGGTCTTCTTATGGCTGCTTCTTTCTCCTTGTCTCTTGAGAATGCCGTAGTTGCCTAGCTTACTGCGTGGTGTCTTGCTTGGCTTGTCCTGTTAACCCTCTTATTGCTGGGCCTGGTTGTCGCTACGCACTTATGGGTAATGAGGCTATTGCTCGTGGGGTTGTCGAGGCTGGGGCTAGTGTTGTGACCGGGTACCCGGGTACTCCTAGCTCTGAGGTTATTGAGACTCTTCAGCGCCTGGGCCAGGGTCTCGGTATCTATGTCGAGTGGGCTGTTAATGAGCGTGTTGCGTTCGAGATAGCTTATGGAGCTGCTATCGCTGGGGCCCGGTCCATGGCTACTATGAAGGCTCCGGGGCTCAATGTCGCCGCGGATCCTATAGTGTCTGCTGCTTATGGCGGCGTTGATGCCGGGCTCGTGGTCCTCGTCGCTGATGACCCGGGGCCTCATACTACTCAAACCGAGCAGGATAGTAGGTGGTTTGCCCACGTAGCCAAGTTGCCAATGATTACTCCCTCGTCGCCGCAGGAGGCGAAGGACTTTACTGTCAAGGGGTTCTTGCTCAGTGAGGCCCTTAGCCTCCCGGTCTTCCTACGTACCACTACCCGGGTTAACCACGCGGTCGGCGAGGTTGTTACCGGGGAGCACTCTGAGCCACGCTGGGCCCGGGGGTTCAGGAAGCAGGTTGAGCGCTTCGTGAGAGCCGGGATGTCATGGAACCTTGAGAGGCATCGCTGGCTTAACAAGCAGCTAGCTAGGGCAGAGCTTGTCGCCGAGGAGCTTGGGCTTAACCGCGTAGAGGGAAGCGGGGAGCTATGTGTTGTAACAGAGGGCTCCGCGTATAACTATGTTGTCGAGGCGCTGGGGGAGCTAGGCCTAGGGGCCCGCGTCATTAAGCTTGGGTTGCTCCACCCGTTCCCGAGAAGCTTCGTCTCCAGGGCTCTTACTGGCTGTGAGAGAGTAGTTGTTGTCGAGGAGCTTGACCCCTACGTAGAGACCATGGTTAAGAAGCTGGTAGCCGAGGAGGAGCGCCTACGCCACCTAATCGTGCTGGGCAAGGATGAGGGCCTGTTGCCCTTGGAGGGCGAGCTAGGCCCGGGTCTTGTGAGAGCAGCGCTTGCCAAGGCTGCTGGCCTGGAATACGAGCCTGTGCGAAGAGAGTCTCCGAGGGCTCCTCCTAGGCCGCCTCCTCTCTGCCCCGGGTGCCCTCACCGTGGCACGTACCTGGGCATATTGATTGGTATTAGCCGGGCTGGTTACCGCCGAGACGAGGTACCCGTGTTCGGCGATATTGGTTGCTATGCTCTGAGCGTCGGTGAGCCGCTGAGGGCCATCTGGACAGAGCACAGCATGGGCGCTAGCATCTCTATGGCTGTGGGGTTGAAGCTAGCTGGGTTCCGGAACCCCGTGGTAGCAACTATTGGTGACTCAACTTTCTTCCACGCGGGGGTCCAGCCGCTCATCGAGGCCGTCCATAAGCGCGTCGATATACTGGTTGTTGTTCTCGATAACCAGGTAGTGGCTATGACTGGTCACCAGGCTACGCCAGCGTGGCCCCGAACCGAGACAGGTAGAGAAACCAAGCCAGTGAGGCTCGAGGAGGTTATCCGCTCGATAGGCGTCGATAACCTGGTGATAGTTGACCCGGAGAACGTTGACGAGGTAGCAGATGCGGTTGCTAAGCTGCTCAGAACCCCCGGTGTCAACGTGGTTATCGCTAGGAGGCCCTGCGCGCTACTAGATGCTAGGCTCCATGGGGTTAGGCGCCGCTACCGCGTCGTTGAGGAGAAGTGTACGGGGTGCAACGCCTGCATAGCGGCCACGGGGTGCCCGGCGCTCTACCGTACACCGGGCGGCAAGGTAGCCATAATGGAGGCTGATTGCCTCGGGTGTGGTATCTGTACCCGCTTCTGCCCATACAACGCGATAGTCCCCGTGGAGGAGGAGACGCGGTGACCAAGGTCGTGAATATTCTCGTTGCCTCGGTTGGGGGCCAGGGAGGCCTAACACTCTCCAGGGTAATAGCAGCAGCCGCCGTCATGGCTGGCTATAGCGTGAGGACCGGGGAGACGCTGGGGATGGCGCAGCGCTTCGGCTCGGTAAAGAGCTATGTAAGGATAGGAGTTGATACACCAGTATACTCCCCAGTATTCGAGCCCGGGGAAGCAGACATCCTAGTAGGAATGGAGGTCGCAGAGGCCTACCGCAACCACCACTACCTGAGGCCCATGGGGCTAGCAGTGCTGAGCACCGAGGAAAAGCCACCAATAAGCGTCTCACTAGGCAAAGCAGAGCCAGTAACCATGAAGAAACTAATAGAGGCGCTGGAGAGCCACGGCGCAGAGATAATCATAATCAATGCGCCGCGATTAGCAAGAGAAGCAGGCAACCCTAGGGCAGCGAACATGGTCCTACTAGGAGCAATGAACGCCGCGAAGAGAATCCTACCAGACAACGCTGTAGAGGAGGCAATAAGAGCCATACTGCGGGGCAAACGCGCAGAAACCTCGATCAAGGCTTACTACCTAGGCAAAGAATACACAGGGAAACACAAACCAAGTAAAGAACACTGGGAAGACAAAGCGCATGCATCTGAACAAACGTAGTTTCGTTCTTCCCCTTATTCCCTATTTACCTATACAGCGCCAGGAGCGTAAGCCTTAGCTAGAACCTCTTATAACGTAGTACTATACTGGGGTGTCCCGCCCGGCGCCCCAGGGATCCCTGCGGCAGTCATACGTGCACCCGACTCATCATAAATCAGGGGGACGCTTGCCTACCATCCCGCCGCGGGTCATGCCCCTGGAGCGCCGGGTCTTGGGTCCCCTAGCTAGTTATTCTTCTCAGCGCATTACGTGATAAGGCCTCAGCTTTTCCTTAGAGGAAAGGGAATCTCTTCTCTTGCCTAGCCAATCCCTCGTGACTGTTTAGGATTATAGTGCTTCGTCACACGTTTTAGTGCCCCCTTTATGCCTCTAGGAGTGTCGAGGAGGGGTATAGGAGGTACCTGTGTTGCGTATTGTTAGTCTCGCGCCCGCTATTACTGAGACTCTTGTGCTCCTCGGAGCCGGTGACGAGTTGGTCGGTGTCTCTGTTTATTGCAGGGACTATGCTCCAGGCAAGCCTGTTGTCGGTACCTATATCTCGGTTATTTGGAGGAGACTTGAACAGGCCCGGCCCGATATAGTCTTGTTACAGGATTATGTGCAGCGAGGCCTCTACGAGGAGCTAAGGAGCCGAGGCTACCGGGCCTACATCTTCCCGCTCCCCAGTAGCCTCCACGGGGTAGCAGAGAACGCTGCCGCTATAGGAGCCGTTACTGGGAGGAGGTTGGAGGGCCTCGTGCTCGCAGAGAAGCTTGAGGACGAGATAACCCAGCTCGGGAAGATAAAGCCGGAGAGGACTATTAGGGTCTACACGGAGTACATCTGGCCCGACTATACTACGCGCATGAGCCCTGGGGCGCTGAGCTTCGCTGACCACGCTCTCCGACTAGCAGGCGCAGAGAACATCTACGCGGAGGAGCCACAAGCCTTTGTCGAGCCACGCCCAGAGGACGTTATCGCGGCCAATCCGGAGGCCGTGATAGTCTCGGCCGAGAAGCTCATGAAGCTAACCAAGGAGAAGTACCTAGAAAAGACCCCCTGGATAAGAAGACTGAGAGCCATAGAGGAGGACAAACTAATAATACTGAGAGGCGAGCCCGGCCAAGACCTAGCACACCCCGGGCCCTCAATAATCGAGACCGCCAAGAGACTAAGAACGCTCCTAGACAAGTACAGAGCGCAAAACGAGGCATAATTAACGAGAAACAGCATGAATGAAAGAAGCTGAGGAGGATTGCAACCTATCTGGTCATCATAAGGCTATCATACCTTACCATATAACTCTTAGTCCAAGACTCGAGGCTACGTAGCTTAAGTCTCTATCACCAGTAATTATCGGGGCCTTGTGACGCATAGCTGTCACAATTATTGTTGAATCTACTAGGCTCAGCCTCCTAGCCCGTAGCAATGGGTCGCTAGAGGCGCGTAGCAATTTGTCTCCTCTATGCTTTATCCTGGCCGACTCAACCCAGTCCTTTAGGCTAAGCTCTGTTACAGTAAAATATTTCGTAAGGAATGTTAAAACCTCCTCCATGCTTTCAAGAACTGGTATGCGGCCACGCAGCCAGTGCACAACGTACTCATAGACAACCGTTACAGGGATAAGACCCTTTACCCTGCCACGTCCAACTCCCTGCAAAAGCCTTACTGCATCCACTCCTAGTTCTCTATAAGCCATTGCAAGAAGCGCATACGTATCTACTACTACTACTTTGCGCGGCTCCTCCTTGTCCACCACTCGTTCTCCTCCTCGTCGAGCTCTCTTTCAGCCTCCTCGGCTGAGCCCCTGCAACAACCCCAGACCTTGTCCCAGAGATCAAGCGGGCGAAGAACTATTTCGCGACCTCTTACCTCTAGCTCCAAGAGAGTACCCTCAGCAATACCGAGGGACTCTCTCACACTCTTAGGCAGAACTATTGCCCCCTTTCGGCCAACCCTTATGGTAAGACCCATAGGCCAGACCCATTAGTTGGTTTAAGTCGCTACTCCTAATTTAAGTCCCCCATTTCCCTATCCCTTAACAGCTATAGTCCTAGCACTCATTCTTTCCACCGCCCGGTACAGCGAAGATAGGCGAGGAAGCATTAAGGAGCGATAAAAGACCAGCTTAATAACCATAGGGGACGGGGGCAAAACAAGGTTTACTAAACCTATAGTAGCAAATATTACTATTATCTCGTCTACACGAAACGGGTCCCTAGCGGGGCTTAAGGCCTAATAATACTGGTAGCTATTATAGTTGTAGCCGCACGAGAGCAAGATAGTGATGAGATAAAGTAGGGGTAATGTCTTCCTTATCTTAGTGACAATAGTTACTTAATGAATAGCTCCTTTTTCTTAGCTATGACTAAGCCAGGTATGAGGAGGGATAACAACAGGGCAACAGCTAAGGCGTATTCCCTGAGGCTTGTCGGTTTTTGTGTACTCTTGGTCTCTGCGCAGGGGTTGCATAAGCCTAGTGTGTCTAGCCTCCATGTTGCCACGTAGAGTGGGTCGCGTGGGTCTATCTTTGCTCTGAGCCTGCAGAGCTTGTCTAGGAACGAGGCATTATTTCTTGGCGCATATGCTAATAGGTAGAGCCTTATGCCGTATCTCCTGCTAAGACTATGAATCATACTGATTGTCTTGTTTATCCACTCTAGGTCTTCTCCGG
>JALVKZ010000181.1 GCA_027033675.1 Pyrodictiaceae archaeon
GGTGTAAATGAGTGGCTGGTATAAAACGTATACGTGGAAGATTACTAGGACTCCGTGTAATAGTATTTAACCATGATGATGCAAGGAAGCTATACAGTATAGGCTATTATGGGAAACCTCTAGGAATTACAAAGCCGCGTGACGCGAATTTTGATGCCCCTCTTGAGCTGAGCCTTGTTGAGGCACTCTATTTACTGGAGAAAAATGTTCTTGAAATAGTTGACGAACATGATAGGGGTGTAACAGCAGAGTCTCTCTTTATACGCGGTGAAAAATCTATTCCTAAGTTTAGACTAATATATAAAGTGTATAAGGAGCTACGGGATAAAGGGTATATTGTACGCTCTGGTCTCAAGTTTGGAGCGGATTTTGCCGTATATGAGCGGGGGCCAGGTTTAGAGCATGCACCTTACTTGATTCATGTCCTGGGAATGAGTGATACAATTGATCCCTTAGAGATAGTTAGGGCTGGAAGGCTTAGTCATAGTGTTCGTAAGGCTTTTATCTTAGCGTTAGTGGGTCCGGGCAAGTCTCCAACAAGGTACATTGTCTTTAGGTGGAGTAAGCTCTAATAAATACTCCTATATACATACCTAGACGTGGCAAAGTCGGGAATACAGTAGCGGTAATGAGCTGCGTAGCTACATGACAAGCCGTGACCACGGTCATAGAGAGGCCCGATATGGGGTGACATAGTCTTGTCGTTTAGACGTGGGGGCCCTCCACGTAGACCAAGAGAGAGGGGAGAAAGAGGAGGAAAGCCTAGACCGATGCCTCTTCCTGATGGTAGATGTAATCCTCTCTGTCCCTATTTCCGCTGCCTAAAGAATGCACTAACTGTTGTGCGTAAGCCTTCTCATGGGAAAATGCACCGCGTAGCGTATTGTAGATGGATAGGCGATGAATGCATAGGCGGCTCGTGCCAATATGCTGCATGTGCTCTGAAGGCCCTATTACCCGATGGTACGTGTCTCTACGCTAAGGAGAAGGGACAAAAAGAGACACGAATAGAAGAGCTAGAGAGCGAGATCGCCAAGGAGGAAACCGAGATGTCAAAAGTAGAGCGACTAATGAAAAGAAGAGGTTACTACTTAGGCGACGAGTTCTAGTTGCTACTCCACCGCTTGTACAAGTTATGCTCTATGCCGAGCGCATCAAGAACCTTTCCCACAACAAAGTCAACTATGGCGCTTAGTGTTTTTGGTTTAGAGTAGAACCCTGGCGCGGCAGGGAGAATTACAGCGCCTGCTAGGCTTGCTAAGAGCATGTTACGTATTTCTATAGGGCCTAGAGGAGTCTCTCGGATTACGAGGACAAGTTTTCTACGAAGCCGAAGCACTGACAATGCCGCGCGCGTTACCAGGTTATCCTGTATACCATGTGCAATCTTTGCTAACGTGTTCATGCTACACGGTATAATGACCATGGATTCTGGTGCGTTGCTGCTGCTGGCATAAGGTGAGCCAAAGTCATCATCCCTATACACATTACCAACATTGTTTCTCAAGTACTCCTCAAGGTTAAGTTCTTCCTCATGAATAGCGACTTGAGCAGCAGCCTTACTGTATATAACTGCCTCAAGTAGGTCCCTGTTGTGTAGCACCTCAACAAGCCTTATAGCATATCTTATGCCGCTGGCTCCTGTAATTCCTACTAGCACGCCTTTATGGACTTTATTCTTGCTCTGCCACGACATAGCCTAATCCTCCTAGCACATATTTACGGCACATTAGTCCCTTTACTTCATAGCGGTTATGTGTCGCAATGCTTTCTATAAGTTTGCATAATTGTTCAACACTTAGCCATCCCTTAAGGCTCTTGCATAACCCTCTATAATGTCGCCACTGTTTTGGCGCAAATAGGAGTGCTAGGATAGGAACAAGGAGACATACCCACGTCTTTACCGCTATAGACCTCATGGTTTCTTGTGGCAGAAAGATGTCACCAATAGTTATTCGTCCCTTATTGAGTATTCTTAGCATCTCACTAACAGCACTACCAAGATCCTTGAAGTCCCGTGCAGCATAAAAAGCCGTGACTCCTGATACAGAGGAGGAGCGTAAGGGAATATTCTCCGCAACTGCTACGACACGGTCACAAAGAGCGTTTGATGCAACGTTCTTTAATAATCTTGGAGATGGGTCAATTGCAACGATGTATGATACTTGCTTACAAACATTAGCGATAACAGATATTGAGTCACCAGGTCCAGCGCCTAAATCAACTATAATTACTCTTTGCGGATTATCATTACGGGGCAATGCATCCTTACACATTTGCTTAATAGCGTCAAGTCGCACACGATCATCGAGACCTAATGACATTATTTTATTCATTCTACGATATGTATTAACAATGGCTTCTATGTCGCGGACAATGCACTCCCACGTATACTCGTCAAGTATTCGTGTAGCTTGCGAAGCCATGCTCTTCTCTAGCCCTTGTAAACACCAAGCATGCTTAGGCCCAAAAGTAATTAGCGAGGATTACAGAATTACTATAATTAAGTAAATGGATACATCCCTGGGGCCTCAACAAAAACAATACATGAATCTCGGCAGAGGGTGTTGATAGCCTTGAGGTTTGCTGGCATATTCGCTGTTTTGCCTCTGGCGGAGCTGGAGGCATATGATGTACCATGGGTTCCGACGAGGAGGCAGCTAATATCACACATAATGAGGCTTGCTGCCTTATCGGAGAATGACGTATTTTATGACCTAGGGTGCGGCGATGGTAGAGTAGCTGTTGAGGCGGCTAAGCGCGGCGCCAAGGCTGTTTGTGTTGAGATCAGAAAGGATCTAATCGAGAAGGCCAAAGAGAATGCCAAGAAGAATAAGGTCTATGAGCGTATAATGTTTGTCAACGATAGTTTCTTCCATGTAGATCTACGCGACGCCACTGTTGTATACATGTATCTACTTACACGAGTAAATGCAGCGCTCAGACCTAAGCTAGAAAAAGAGCTAAGGCCGGGGACACGAGTGATTACGCTTGACTTCGAGATACCTAGATGGAGGCCAGTACATGTAGAGAAACATTACATAGCAGGTCTTCTTAGGACTCTCTATTTATACATCGTCGGCATTAGTAACTTGTCCCAGTAACATCGTAGCTATTATTGGCAAGAGTATTGTTGCATCCCCGTAGATCACTACGTGCCTAGCTCTGGGTCTTATCTTACCCCAACTTATAGCCTCACGAGGATGAGCACCACTAAGACTGCCATCATACTCAACAGCTGTTGTTAGGTAAACAGCGCAGTCTAGGCCCTCTCTAAACTGTGCCCACCAGATGGTATGATGCTTACTTATACCACCACCTATAATCAAGGCTATAGCCTTCCTTGCATGAAAGAACCTTTCGGCCATAATCTTCTCGTCCAGGAATGGATTAATTCTTAGCTCTTTATGCGTCTCAGTATAAGTAAAGAGGGCTGTTCCAAAGGCTCCATCGAGGTACCCGGGCACTATAATTGGTGTAGATGTAATGTATGCCGCCCTGAGTATACTGTTAGTATCATTAATTCTTTTCCCGAGTTCCCATATTATTTCGTACACTCCCCATTCTCTTCCTTTGTCGAGATTGTCCAGGGTCTCGTATACTTTTTTCTCTATCAATGGTCCGTAGTTCTCGACAGGTATGAATATGTTACCTAACCTATGTATTTCAAGATCGCGAAGAGCCTTATCATCAGCTTCGAAGAAGCCCTTATAGTATGTTCCTCCAAAACTTCTAGCTATGTCATGGTCTAAGGTCCCACACGTTGTTACCAC
>JALVKZ010000182.1 GCA_027033675.1 Pyrodictiaceae archaeon
TACGCCGAGGTGCTGAGAGAGTTGAGCAAGAAGGCTCCACCGATGCGCGAGGCGATAAGGGTCACGGTTAACCCATTGGCGCCTAAGCCTCATACCCCGATGCAGTTCCACCGATTGATTGATAGGGCTAGCTACGAGCGCCGTGTAAGGATACTGAGGAGAGCACAGAGCAAGGTGCTGAGCATCGAGCCGCTGAGCTACCGCTACGCCTACGCCCAGACAGTCGTGGCAAGGGGCGACGAGAAAATAGCCAGGATAATAGATGAGTGGGCTAGGCGGGGCGGGAGACTAGGCCAGCTATGGAGCGTTGCTAGGCGTCTCGGAGTAAACCTAGACCACTACACCTACGGGGCACCCGAGCCGAAGTGGCACCGATTAGTAAGGCTAGGCATACCCCCGAGAACACTCATAGAAGCCTATAGATACTCGGTAAAGGCAGCAAAGGAGTAGCTTTCGTAGCCCACGCGATCGGCTTCTCCTAGAACTGGACTTGCCTCATGTAATCTGATTCTTTAACCCAATAGTGTTTATAGGAGCATTTATTAGGGCGGGGGACGACTAGTATCCTGGAAACGAAAGAGTTGTACACGTCTTGTTAGGAAAACTAGTCGTGACCTTATTGGTCTTGGGAGCCTTATTCTTTGGAGCCGTCTGGTTCTTTACCGGACAGACACCGAGCCAGTTCATACACAGCATAACAGCCACAAAGACCACTGACAACCTAAGTACAGGCAACGCCAAGGACCTAACCTATAGCTACCAAGTAGTAGTCGACAAGAACCACGAGACCTACCGCTTCGACGTGGCAGTACACGTGGTTAAGAGGACGAGTGACCAGCTATGCTACAGCTACAAGATAGTTAATATAGAGCAGGGCGACCCCAGCTTCATACGCGACTTCATGTACGGCTACCAAGGATACACAGCAGAGAACCAAGTAATCTGCACAGACCTGGGAGCCAAGCAAGTAGACCTCTCAACATACTTCACGGACCCCAGCAGAACAGGTAGCGTAGCTATAAACTCAGCTAATGGCGCTGGCAAAGCATATGTAGAAAACGGTGTGCTAAGAAGCCTAGACTACAGCTACACAGTTAGCTATAACGGCGAGAAGATCCCAGTACAGCTCAGCGTGAGACTAACAACCACGACGACAAGCCAGCAAACAAGCACAGCCAAGCAATCATCCAAGACAACTACCCAGCAAGCACCGAGTAGCACTGAGCCCAGCTCAGCGAACGTCAAGACACTCTACTATAGGTTCGCATGGAAGGTAGCGAAAATGGACATAGCTACTGGCAAGCCCACAGGCGACTACGTGACCACGACCTACGATGTAAGAGTAGACATTGTTAAGAGAACAGGTAACAAGGTATGCCTAAAGTACAGCATAACAGGTGGCGACGAGGAAACAGCGGCCCAGGCCATGGCCCAGCTATGGCCATACCCGCCCGGTAAAACCGTGTGCACAGCCATGAGCAGCAACGCTGCACAGATACCCTACTTCCTATTCCCAGAGACAATGACGAAGACACAGACATTTAGCGGGCAGGGCGCAAAAGGAGTAGCAGCAATAAGCCACGGGATAATAAAGCACCTAGAAATAGATGGCTCAATAAGCGTAGAGGACGACAACGGCACAGAGACAACAATACCCATGAAACTAGTCATAGACTTAGTAAAAGCAGAGAAGTAAGAAAGAAACCATGCATTACCATAAGACGGCGCCAATGCTCGGTGTCGTCTCATTGTTCTTTTCAACAGTTTATGCTACTAGAGACAGCTCTTAATCAATCTAAAGTAATAGAAAAATAGAGCCAGAGTGTTCTCTGGTGGTAAATCCCTAACATGTCAAAAAGCTAAAACATTATAGTATTTTAGGAATAACTCTATTTTATCATGGTTTAGCGGGGCTCCGATAGAGTAAGCATTATTGGTTTCTATAGAGGCACTCATAGTAGAGGGGGTGTAGACTTTTTGCAAAAGGTTATTCGTGCACGCTACGAAAAAGGTATGCTGAAGCCCCTCGATGACGTGAACCTAGAGGAAGGCGAGGAGGTACTCATTAGTATCAAGAGGGATATTCGTTCCATACTTCGTAGGTATAAGGGTGCTCTTGGAAAGACTAGTTTAGAGGAACTTCTCCGCTTAGAGGAAGAGGCCCATGTGCAATGAGAGGACCTGTTTACCTGGATGCTAGTGTTTTGCTGAGCATCCTTCTAGAGACGGAGAAATACCCCATTGTCGAGGACGCGTTAGCCTCGCTAAGGGATAGCATGCTTGTGACCTCCGGTATAGCTATAAACGAGGCACTCTATGTTGCAGCTTTTGAGTATTATCGGCAGAGAGGAGTAGTAAAGGGAAGGTATAGTCTCCGAGAAGCTATAAGAAGGCATGGTTATCCGCGCGAGGTTATTGGGCTTATCAAGGGCCTTATAGAAGACCTGGGTGTAAGACTGGTTGAGGATTATTACGACTTCGAGGAATACATTAATGTAGTGACAAGTTATAGGCTATTACCAAATGATGCCCAAATAGTCCTAACTTGTAAACACTATGGCATAGACACGATACTCACCTTTGACGAGGACTTTAAGCGAGTACCATGGCTAAGAGTACTGCCGTGACTTGGCGCCTCGATACCGAGCAGCATTGCTCCATAGGCCTCACTCTAGACAAGTGTCTAGCCAGTTACTTAATGGCTATATTCCTTTGCCGTGTTCCTAGGAGCCTAAGAGGAAGCAGTAGCCTGTAGCGAGGGATTGGCAGCGTGGAGCGCTTGGTGTTTGTTGCTCGTAGTGTTTATGGTGCTCGTAATGCTTTCGCCTTTATTGCTTCTGCGCTTAAGCGTGCTGGGTTGCTCGGCTCCCGTGTCAGGCTCGTGTTCAGCGACGATAACCCCTTGGGTGTTGCCCGCAAGTTCCGGGAGCGTGGGCGCCGGGTAGTTGTTCTCTATGGTCTTAGTAGCCCTGTGTTCCTCGGGCTCATGGAGGAGGTTGTCCGTGTTGCTGAGGAGTTCCCCGTGGTTGCTGGTGGGCCTCATGCCGAGGGTGCTTATTGGCAGCTTCTCCGCCTCGGCGTCTACGCCGCCGTGGTTGGTGATGGGGAGAACGCTGTTGTTGGTTTAGCTGAGCATTTCCTGGGCGAGCGCGGGCTAGGCGATGTACCCAATATCGCTTACCGCGAGGGGGACTTGTTCCGCGTGACCCGGGTAGAGCTTGTGAGCCTTGATGACTACGAGCCATTTAGCAGGGAGCACGGCCTATACCCGCCTATTGAGATCATGAGGGGGTGTTTCTACCAGTGTAGGTTCTGCCAAGTACCCTGGCTATTCAAAGCGAGGGTCAGGTTCCGGAGCGTGGTCTCGGTGGTGGAGGCCGCTAGAGCCTATGTAGCTGCTGGTAAGGAGAGGATAAGGTTCATTGCCCCAATAGGCTTAGCCTATGGCTCTGAGAGGCCAGGTGAGCCCAACCCCGGGGCAATAGAGGAGCTGCTGAAGGGTGTGAGAAGTGTTGGCGGCAAGCCCTACTTGGGCACGTTCCCGAGCGAGACCCGGCCAGAGTACGTCACCAGGGGGACGCTGAGGGTGCTGCGCCGCTACGCTGCTAACAAGCGCTTAGCCATTGGGCTCCAGTCTGGCAGCAACCGGGTACTAGAGATGAGTAATAGGGGGCACAGCGTAGAGGAAGCCATGGAGGCTATAAGGCTCGCTAGGCGCTACGGCTACCGCCCAGTCGTGGACCTGTTGTTCGGGCTCCCCGGCGAGGACGAGGAGGCAGTAGAGCAGACCATTAGCGTGATGAACGAGCTAGCGGCGATGAAGGCGCAGATGAGGCTCCACGCATTCATACCCTTGCCGGGCACGCCCTTCGCCAGGGTAAGGCCGAGGCCAATACACCCAAGGTACCGGGAGACGATAAGACGGCTACTAGGCACGGGGCTCCTAGAAGGCGACTGGGAGGAACAAGAAGAACTAGCCCCAAGGATCTACTGCCTAACAGCACTAGACCCTGCACCAACAAGGGAGCCAGCGCCGAGCATAGGCGATAGGGAATATTGCCGAGAGTACTGGGCTGAATGGAGCAGGGTACTCAGACCCTACCAGGACGCCCTGCAGCAGGGATAATAGTTTACTAGGAAGAATCAGAGCGCCCTCCTTGGCGAAAATGAGGGCCTAGCACTTGAGCTTCTCAACTACGATCCTGCACCTGGGGAACTCGACGCCAGGATCCCTGTAGACAATGTATTCTGGCTTCTCTCCGCGGAGGCATAGCTGGCTCTTCCTACGTGGATGAGAGACCCACTGGGCACTTATCCCGAAGCGCTTCAGTATACCCGTCACCAAGCCTACGCAGACACCACAGACCGTGGGATTCTTCTTAGCTAGCTCCTGGTACTTGCAGTGCCCGGTCTCTAGCGCGTATCCCTCGCCATTCTCTAATGGGACCACTTTCTCGAAGAACTGGAAATCAACTCCCATCTCTTCTATGGCCTTGCGGTGGCAAGTCACTTCGTACTCTAGTAGCTCCCTGAGTCCGATACCCTGTAGCTCTATACCAGCCTTCTTGGCCTCCTCGAGCAGCACGCCGAAACCCTTCATAGCACCCTTCTCGATTATCCGGGCAACTGCTGCGAACCCCGTGTCGGGGCCCATCGCGTCATAGGCTAGCTGCGTGAGCCCCTCCACCACCATTGACTGGAAGTAGGCATGGTACACCTTTACCCAGCTAGCACCCCTTATGAACCCAGTCTCCTTCCCAGCCATACCTGGCCAATCCTCCAACGGCTCTTTACTATAATGAGTCCGGGGACACCGAATTAATAACGTATTCGGTTAGGAAATTACTGCAAAAAGCCTTTAGCCCGCTGCTTAAGAGACCCAGGGCCTCGTCTCAACAAGGCAACACTAGTGTCCACGAAGCAGTGGTTAACTATTCCCAGCCCCCGCTACTACTATGGGGATAGAGGCTTGGCGCCTATTCCTGGATATGCTGGCCGAGTAGCCTTTGTGGATCTCTCAAGCGGCGAGGCAAGGGTTGAGGAGATTAGCAGGGAGCTTGTCGAGCTGTTCATCGGCGGTAAGGGGTTCCTCTACTACTATGGGTTCAAGCTAATACCTCCGAGCATTGATCCACTGAATCCCGAGGAGAACGTGTTAATCATCGCCCCCGGTGCCTTAGCTGCTCACGCCCCCGGCGCATCCAAGATAGGGTTCTTGGCTAAGAGTCCCTTGACCAATATTCTCTGCGATACCTTTGCTGGCCAGGTCTTTGGCTCGAAGATGAAGATGGCTGGGTTCGATGCGCTAATAGTCACGGGGGCTAGTGATGAGCCTGTCTACCTCTACCTCGAGGATGGACGGGTAGAGATACGCGGGGCCAAGCACCTATGGGGCTCCACTACGTGGGATACGATGATAGGGGTTCGGAGGGAGACGAGGAGCGGTGCTAGCGTCGCTGCTATCGGGCCTGCTGGGGAGAGGCTTGTGCGCTTCGCCAACATAATTGTTGATGGCTTCCGTGCTGCTGGTCGCTGCGGCCTAGGAGCAGTCATGGGCTCTAAGAAGCTCAAGGCTATAGCCGTGTGGGGTAAGAAGCCGCCGAGCCGGGCCAGGGACGAGGAGTGGCGCGAGGCCTACTTAGCGGTTTACCGCCGGATAGAAGGAGATGAGCCGACCAGGGCCTGGGCGAGGTACGGCACCAATGACGGTGTATCGGTGTGTAGCCGGCTCAGCATGTGCCCTGGCTGGCACTGGAGGAGGCCATGGCTACCAGAGGACGAGGCGAGGAGGCTCAGCGGCGACGAGGTACTATCGAGGGAGCTGGGCAGGGCTGGGTACAAGCCCTACGCCGGCTACCTCTGGGGATGGGGTTGCCCCGTTAAGTGCAGTAAGCTTGTCTCGCCCCGCAAGGAGGGCTACGAGCACGTGGTGGTGAAGCCGGAGTACGAGAACCTAGCAATGCTCGGTGTCGCGACCGGCATTCTGGACCTCGACGAGGTAATTTACATAGAGTGGCTCGTGAACAGGCTCGGAATGGATAGTATCAGCTTCGGCGAGGTAGTGTCGTGGCTAATGGAGCTCTACGAGGACGGCCTACTAGGCAGAGAGGAGCTAGACGGGCTCACAGTGGAGCCCCGGTTCGGTGAACCTGAGGCAGTCAAGCAGCTAGCCAGGCTAATAGCTGAGCGGAGAGGCATAGGCTCGGTATTGGCGGAGGGCGTGGAGAAGGCCTCCAGGATACTTGGCCGTGGAGGAGACAGAGCGGTTCACGTCAAGGGCCTAGAGTCGGCTGCGTGGGACCCCCGTGGGCGCAGGGGCTTCGCAGTAAGCTATGCCACCGCGGACGTGGGTGCTAGCCACCTACGCGGCTGGCCTAGGCCCCATGAGAGGCCGAGCAAGGGCCCGGCAAGGGAAATGGTTAAGAGCTTCCTAGAGGACCGCGACCACAAGGCCCTTCTTGACAGCCTAGGGCTGTGTGCCTTCGTGCCATACGAGGACAAGGAGATAACAAGGATCTATAGGGCCGTCACGGGGATGGAGAAGAGCATAGAGGAGCTACGCCTCGTGGGGTGGCGCACAGAGGCTCTGGCGAGGATACACGCTGCGCTAGCCGGGAGAGTACCCGAGGGAGACACGGTGCCGAGGAGATGGATGGAGCCAATCCCCGAGGGCCCATTGAGGGGCGAGAAGGCAGCCCTTAGCTGGGAGGATCTACGCGAAGCAATAAGAGAGTTCTATCGGGCCAGGGGCTACCACGAGGAGTACGGCGTACCACTGCCAGAGACCCTTGAGAAACTAGGCCTAGGCTTCGCAGCCGAGGAGGCGCAGAGAGCATTGAGAGAGGTAGAGAGGAGGCTATCCCGGGGCTAAGCACCTGGTGCTGCTCCACTCATTCTTCTCCAACGCTTTCTCCAAGACACTTGGCGGCACTAGGGAGGCGGCGCTGTAGCCGCCCTGGGCAGCAAGGACTATGGCTGCGCCGTAGACGGGTAGCTGGGGGAGATATCTCTCCGCTGCCCTCTTCCGGCACGGGTAGAGCACGTTGTACTCCACTAGTTGCTCGGCAAGCCGCTGGAGTACAGGGTCCTGGATAAAGAGGGGCTTGTCGCCTTGCTCCTCTAGTAGCTTCGCGGCGAGGCCTAGTACTTCGCGGGGCTCCCTGGATAGCTCCTCCGAAAGCCTCGCTATTGCCTCGTCAACTGTGTCGCGGAGAACGCTCGGTATATACTCTCCTAGGAGCTCTTCACGGGACAAGGGGCATGCATCGACGAGGTAGCCCGGGGCACCGCCGAATACTCCCCAGTATTCTTGGAAGCCTATGCCACAGCCATAGCGCTCCCTGTACTCGTTGTAGAGCGCCTCCATGCTCTCCTTGCCGAGTCCCTCGAGGAGCATATACCTCGCAGAATACCCTATCAGCCTCCTCCTAGCCCTACTGGTTGCCACGAAGCCCTCGCTCACAGTAAGAACCAGGTGTGGGACATGCCCTGTCTTGGCCAGGTACCCGGCTACGCGCTCAAGCTCGGCAATGGCCTCCTCTCTGTCCCGGTAGAGCAGGTGGAACTCATCAATAACTACGAGGCCTCCGTAAAGCCCTCGGAGAGCACGGGAAATGCTCTCCACGAGCCTGACAAGGCTACCAGTGCCAAGGACGTGGGAAACATTCTCGCCTAGGAGCCTAGCCACGTCGCCCAGGGAGCCATGGACTCCGAGGCGCTCAGCAGCACGTCTACGCACATCAACCAAGACACCGAGAAGCCGGGGAGTCCTCCTCGACAAATAATATCGAACAAGCTCGCTCTTACCAACACCTCGGGGCCCATAGATTATCAGCGTCCTCGCAGCCCGCAGGAAGCTCTCTAGGCGCTCAAGGTCCTGGAGGCGGTTATAGAAACTCAGCCCAAGCCTAGTACGATAACCAGTATCCCGGAATACAGTCATAGCTATGAACCCGTGGGTGCTCTGCAGCCCTATCCCTGGAGCCCAGTATCTAGAGGGCTAGGTGCAACTATAAGGACTAGATGGGGGTACTCTAGGGAACTAGGTCAAGGAGGCAGATCAAATAGTGGAGTGATGAGGCTTAGAAGGGGCGAGCCCCCTCTAGTGGGCTGTGAGCTGAGCGGGGATGCTGATCCCTCGTTTTCGGTCTAGCGAAGTGCAAGGGCTAATGTATAAAGTTCCCGGCTCCCTAGCAATTCCGGGGATGACTCGTCTTGTCGCCTAGCTGTCTCGAGACCATATCAAGACACGTCAGCATAAGGAAGTTCAAGAGAGAACCAGTGCCGCGGGAGGACTTGTCTAAGATTCTCGAGGCTGCTAGGAGGGCTCCTAGCTCGTGGAACCTCCAGCCTGTAACCGTGATAGCGGTCACGGACGAGGGGCTCCGGAAGAATCTTGCCGAGATAGCGGGGGGCCAGGAGCACGTCGCCGAGGCCCCTGTCTTCCTCGTCTTCAGCGTTGATTACCATAAGCTCTTGGAGGCTTCTCGCCGAGCAGGGGTCAGCGTTGCGCAGCCCGGGCTGGGTCACTTCGTCGTAGCCGCTATAGATGCCGGGATAGCATCTGGCTGGGCAGCATTGGCAGCCGAGGAGCTCGGCTACGGGATCGTATTCATAGCTCTCTATGCCAATCCTTGCCGTGTAGCCGACCTACTCGGCCTACCCCTCCACGTGGTCCCCCTTGTGGGGCTCGCTGTGGGTAGGCCGGCTGAGTCCCCGGAGCCTAGGCCGCGGCAGCCACTAGAGGTGTTCGCCGCTGAGAACCAGTACCCTTCGCCAATAGATCTTGGGGACAAGGTTAGGAGTGCTTATCGCGGTGGAGGGGCTAAACTATTCCGCTACGTGCTGGGCCCAGACGGGTACTATGTCCACGTGAGCAAGGCACTAATAGAGTGCATAGAGAGGCGTGGATTTAGAGCCACGGCGCCTTAGTGCCGCCTAGGCGTAGGACTGTACCATGCCTCGAGTCGATCTCGTAGACGAGGTCGGCTCCGCTACGTGGCAGAGAGGCGTAGCGTGAGTCAACTATTATGAGTACTCGTAGCCCGTTGTTTTTCTCCCTCTCAGTACACCTCGTATACCTCGTGTAACTGCATATTCTCCTCCACCAGGTAGGAGCAATAGTCACCTCTCTTAGCCCGTGCCTTAGGCTTATGGAGTCAACTAGCTCTGCCCCTATGCTTAGCGCTCTCGCCGCTGATACCGGGTACCCACCCGGGGTATAGAATTGAACTATTCCCGCACTCCGAGATATACTATGGCTCTGCATGGCTCTCCTACGAGTCTCTACGGGGCGAAAAGTGGGACACTTATACCCTACGCCTCATCACACGTTTATAAAGCAAACCCGGGGACATGAGAGCTGACCGGATCAAGCCATCGACCGCTAGGGGGCTAGGACATATAGCTAACTAGATATCCCCTTACACATGTCTACCTAATGCATGCTTAGCTGAGGGGGCGTTGCTAGACCTTGTCGTGGTGGTTCCCTGGAGGCTTCGTAGTAACGCTTCCATGCGACCAGGAGGCGGCTATCGCTGCGCTAAACGCTGCTATTAGCTCGGCGAGGAGGAGTATCTATCTCAGCGCAGGAGTATCGCTTGTTATAGCCCTCATGGGTGTTGCTATCGCTGCCTCGTTCCCGGCAACGGGGCCGTTCGGCGGTGTCTTCGCCGTCTTCCTCCTCGTGTTCATAGGGTTCGCGCTACTCTTCCCCCTCATAGCCTATATGCAGGCAAAGCCCTGGATAGCGTACCTCGAGGAGCTGCGACGAGGAATAGAGAACGGCACGATAAACGTGGAAGACGTCTGTGGGAGACCGATATACTGGAGCGGGCCGCGGAGATACTACCCTGGGCCGTGAAGAGCGTCAGGCAGCTGAGCTAGGTGATGAAGCGGTTATTCCCGCCGAGCCCGTAACCCTATATAAGAGGAGCCAAGCGGGCTAGGAGACATAGGAGCTGGAATGGTGCGAGACGCCTGGGGAGGATCCTCTGATGCCGCGCGACGGTTATCTCTATACCCGTGAGGTTATTGGCCTTGAGCCCGGTCAGCGGGCAAGGGTAAGGGGCTGGGTTTATCGCTACCGCGACCTTGGTAGCAAGGTATTCATAGTACTTCGAGACCCTGAGGGAATTCTCCAGCTAGTGGCCTCTGAGGAGCACTCGCCAAGAGAGGTGTTGGAGGAGGCTAGGAGTGCTGATATAGAGGCTAGCATCGAGGCCGAGGGAGTAGTTGCTAGGGATCCTCGTGCGCCTGGTGGCGTTGAGCTGCGATTGGACAAGCTAAGGGTAGTGGGAGAGTCTCACGATTTCCCTATAAAGGGTGGCGAGGGGATAGATTATCTCCTCGATAACCGCCACCTCTGGATCCGGAGCAGAAAGCTTACACTAATATGGAGGATAAGACACACAGCCCTCCAGGCCTTCCGGGAGTACTTCGAGAAGCACGGGTTCTGGGAGGTAAGCCCCCCGATACTGACCCAGGCAGCGGTTGAGGGTGGTGCGACGCTCTTCAAGGTAGACTTCTTCGGCGACACTGCGTATCTTAGCCAGAGCGCCCAGCTATAC
>JALVKZ010000183.1:0-9778 GCA_027033675.1 Pyrodictiaceae archaeon
AAGAAATTAATGTTGAGGCGCCGAGCGGGTTTGCAGCGCGCTCAGTGAGGGAGGATCGTGATAGCTGTTGATGCCTCAGTGCTAACAGCTTTTATACTTAAGGAGCCGGGTTGGGAGAGGCTTACCAAGTACCTAACATACGCGATATCAGTTGACTATATTGTTAAGGAAGTGGCTAATGCTATTTGGAAATTCGCTCGGCTCCGTAACCGGGTTAGTGCCGAGGAGGCCTTACGCCTTCTTGACATAGTGCTGAGCATGGTTAATAAGAATATTTTCTTAGAGCCCGAGGATAAATATATCCGTGAAGCATTGAGAATAGCAATAGCCACGGGCGTAACGGTTTACGACGCCCTCTACATAGCACTTGCCTTGGATAAGGGTCTCCCGTTTCTAACGCTGGATGCCAAGCAGGCTAGAACAGCAGAGAAGCTTGGAATAAGAGTAATAACTTTTGGGAGGATGTGAGTTAGGGCTCGATTTTTGTCCCGGTTTCTCCTCGTAGCGCCCTTGTTACTGGGTTTTCTGTGTTCCCGGGTGCTATGATTGCTGCTCCTACGCCGTTCTCAACGGCTTTCGCGGCCATGAGTATTTTGCGGTTCATCCCATAGCCTGTCTTCTTCGCTGTTGTCTCTGCTTGGCTTAGTGGTATCTTCTCTAGTACCTTATCGCCTAGGATTACTCCGGGTACATCGGTCAATAGGACTAGTGTCTTTGCTTGGAGTGCTGTGGCGATACTTGCTGCTGCTTGGTCTCCGTCTACGTTTAGTAGTTCTCCCTCTGTGCCGAGTGCTAGTGGCGAGACGACGACTATATTTACTTGTTCTAAGAGCTTGTTGAGGCACTCCCTGTTCACGCTTTTTATCTTCCCGGTGTAGCCCCCGGGTATGACTTGTTTCCTGCCCTTCTCGTTCAGTATGATTATTCTCTTCTTCCTCTCCGCTAAGAGTATGGAGCAGTCGGCTCCGCTCACGCCTATTGCGCGGTTGGCGCCGCGGTTTAGGCTTGCTACTATCTCTTTGTTTAGCTTACCGGCCATGACCATTACGTAGACTTCTAGCTCCTCTGGCCCCGTGTACCTGCTCCTAATACCGCTCGGCGAGACCACGAACCTAGGCTCTATGCCCATCTTCCTAGAGTACTCTGTTACTATGTCTCCTCCCCCATGAACGAAGACTATTTTCTCGCCGCTATCCGCTAGCCGTGCTATATCGCTTAGTATCTGTGCACGGGCCCCGGGGCTTGCTATGAGCCTGCCACCAGCCTTTACCACGACAACCAAGGCCTGGGCCTCCTCGCCGCCATACCGCCTAGGGATGGAACGGGGGATAGGCTAGCCCAGCGTCCTCGGGTAGCCCCCTTGATATGTTGAAGGCTTGGACTGCTTGGCCCGCCGCGCCCCTAACCAGGTTATCTATGGCGGCAAAGCCCGTGACTCGTCCAACTCGCTTCTCCACAGCGTAGCCTATGTCGGCGTAGTTGCTTCCCTGCACGAACTTGGGGTCAATGGTACCGTGCTTGCCGAGGGCTATTACCCGTATGAAGCGCTGGCCGCGATAGGTCTCCGCATATGCCCTGGCGACATCGGTGCTTGTTACCCCGTCTCTTAGCCAGCCATGAGCCGAGGCGAGCACACCACGTATCGAGGACACCGCGTGGGGAACCAGGGAGACCCTCACCTCTCCGCCAGCTAACCTGCTCAGCTCCTGCTCGGCCTCAGCCGCGTGGCGATGCCCACTTGACGAGTAAGGGCGCATAGCACCTTCTCGCTCTGGGTGATGAGATGAGCGGCTGGGCTTGGAGCCTCTCTCGCTGCTCCCCGCCTTCACATCCACTATTATCTTATCGGTAGCTAGTAGCCGGTGCTTCACGAGAGGTGCTGAGGCTAGTATCGCTGCTGTAGCGTTACAACCAGGGCTCGCTATGAGCCTCGCCCCGGGTAGCTCGTCCCGGTGGAGCTCAGGAAGACCATAGACAGCTTTCTCGAGGAGATCGGGGTAGGGGTGCTCGAAGCCGTACCACTCCTGATAAGCTCTGGGGTCCTTGAGCCTATAGTCAGCGCTAAGGTCTACCACCTGTACGCCGCTCTCCAGGAGCTTAGCCGTCGTCTCCAATCCTACCCCGTGAGGTAGTGCGGAGAACACTGTGTCTGCCTCGAGGGCCTTGTCAAGAACTAGTTTCTCGAATCGGAGCCCTTGATAGTAGCCCCTTAGATTCGGGTGGGCGAAGTATATGGGGGCTCCTGCGTACTCGCGGCTCGTGACATAGACTACCTCGACATAGGGATGAGTGGCTAGGATGCGTAAGAGCTCTCCACCAGTATAGCCCGAGCCCCCCAGTATCGCTACACGTATCATGGCTCGTGGCGCACCTCTTCGGCAGCTGCACTAGCTGGAGCAATACTATGTATTTGGTGCTCCGATTCCGTTCGCCCCACTGTGCACGGATTTAATAAAGTGGGGGAGAAGAAGGAGTGGCCCACCTAGTAGACGGGGGTACCGGAACCGAACCATTTATTGAGGGAATGTGCTTAAACACTGTACCATATCCAAGTACCGCTGGGTACATGAATCAGTACCGTGGAGAGGTGTGAAGAGGTGCCGGTGCTCAAGTGCCCAGTCTGTGGTAACCCGGTAGAGGTCCCGGACGACGCTATGCCGGGCGAGCTAATCGAGCATGACTGCGGAGTAGTACTTGAGGTCTATAGGGACTCGAATGGTAACCTAGCACTCCGCCCATTCGAGGGAGTGCAAGAAGACTGGGGAGAGTAAGGCCAGGAGGTGCCCCGGTGTCTTGGTGCGCGTGTTTTTCCTATACGATGTGCTTCGTCTCGACGAGAAGATGATTCTTGAGCGCCTCCGCGGCCTAGTAGAAGTCGAGCCCATTCACGTGTCTTCCAGTATTCTCGAGATAGGTGGGTACGCGGAGGCGGATATTGCTCTTCAGCGCTCTATTAGCTTCTACCGCGCCATGTCCTCTACCGCCGCTGTTGAGTCCTGGGGCGTAAGGGTTATCAACAGTAGTCTCGCCCTCGCATTGGCTGAGGACAAGGCTTGGAGTCTCTCAGTGCTCTATCGTAATAAGATCCCGGTGCCTCGCACGCTTCTAGCCTATAGCATTGAGAGCGCTGTCGAGGCTTCTCGTAAACTAGGCTACCCGGTGGTCATGAAGCCTGTTATGGGTAGCTGGGGGCGCTTAGCAGCACTTGCAAGCGACGAGGAGGCCGCGAGAGCTATAGCTGAGCACCGCGAGATGCTTGGGAGCATGTACCGTGTGCACTACGTGCAAGAGTATATCGATAAGCCTGGGAGAGATATTCGTGCGATGTGTATTGGCGACGAGGTGCCTGCTGCTATTTACCGGGTTAGCGAGCACTGGATAACTAATACCGCGAGGGGTGGGAGAGCAGAGCCAGCTCGGGTAGACCCTATTCTCGAGGACCTGGTGCTGCGCTCTTGTCACGCTCTCGGAGTGGAGATAGGTGGTGTTGATGTGGTCGAGGACCCGGAGCGTGGCTACCTTGTTCTAGAGGTTAACGCTGTACCAGAGTACAAGAACATAGCCAGGGTCACCGGGGTAGACGTGGCAGGGCTCATAGCCAGGTACGTTGTTGAACAAGCTAGGAAGTAGCCAGGGCTGAGGGCTTTCTCTTGGTCCTAGAGCTTCTACGCTACTATGGCTCTAGGGGCCTCAGGGTAGCAAAGGCCTATATGCAGTACATTTGGGACACTAGTGGTCGCCGCTACCTAGACCTCCACACCGGGCATGGCGTTGCCTTCCTAGGCCATAATAATCCGCGTGTAGTCGAGCGTCTCAAGGCACAGCTCGGCGAGCTCGTGGTTTGTAACCCGTCTTTCGAGTGCAGTGTCCAGGAGGAGGCTCTTGAGAAGCTCTCCTCCATTGCCCCGAGGGGGGCGGACTCTGTTCTCTTTGCTAATAGTGGCGCCGAGGCCGTTGAGACTGCGCTGAAGATTGCATGGGCCTATACTGGGCGCAGGAGGGTTGTTGCTTTCCGGGGCTCCTTCCACGGTAGGACGCTCGGCGCACTCAGTGTCACCTGGAGCCCTGGTTATCGCCGTGGATTCCCCGTCCTGGAGGATGTTGTGTTTCTCCCGTTTAATGCCGAGCCAGCAGTGCTTGAGAAGATGTTCCCAGAGGATGCTGCGGCTGTTATTGTCGAGCCCGTGCAGGGCGAGGGCGGCGTCGTCCCGGCTAGGGAAGATTTCCTAAAGGCTCTCGAGAGCGTAGCAAGGGAGAGAGGCTCACTACTCATAGTCGATGAAGTCCAGGCAGGGTTTGGTCGCACTGGGCGCGTATGGAGCCACGAGCACTACAATGTTAGGCCAGACATCGTTGTCGCGGGGAAAGCTCTGGGCGGGGGATTCCCCGTCTCGGCTGTGTTTACTCGCCACGAGCTAGCAAGTGTGCTTCGCGGCGGCAGGCACGGCTCAACCTATGCTGCTAACCCATTGGCGCTCGCTGCTGTCTCGGCTGCTGTCTCTGTTCTCCTAGAGGAGAACGTGCCCCGCTTAGCCGGGGAGCGGGGCAAGGTGTTCGCGGAGCTTCTCTCGGATAGGCTTAGTGGTGTTCGCAGCGTAAGGGAGATAAGGGGCAAGGGCTTGATGATAGGGGTTGATACTAGGTTCAACCCGTTACCTGTCCTCAAGTGTCTCCAGGGCCGCGGTGTCCTCGCTCTACGTGCTGGAGTCACTGTTGTCAGGTTTCTAGCACCCTACATGATTACCGAGGAGGACATGGAGGATGCGAGTAATGCGCTCCGAGAATGCCTCGCTAGTAGAGCTAGCTAATCGGGGGCTCCGAGTCCTCTCCGAGCTAGTCTCTATACCGAGCCCCTCGGGAGAGGAAGGCAGGGCTGTAAAGTACTTGCTCCGAGTAGCTGATGAACTCGGGCTAGAAGCCTGGGTTGATAGGGCTGGGAGCTTCTACGCCACAGCTCCGCGCTCGCCGAGCCCAGTAGTGGCTCTTGTCAGCCACGTCGATACAGTAAGGGACTGGTACCCTGCGAGGCTAGAGGGAGACACGGTCTATGGCAGGGGGGCTGTTGACGCCAAGGGCCCTCTGGTCTCTATGCTCATGAGCCTCGCCCTAGTCGCGGCAACGGAGCCCGAGGCACCAGTAATGGTTGCTGGCCTCGTGGGGGAGGAGGCGGATAGCCCTGGAGCCAAGTACTTCCTAAGAACAGCTCCGCGGAGCATCAAGCACATAGTCATAGGCGAGCCCACTGGCGGTACAAGGGTAGCGATAGGCTACCGGGGCTCAGCCAGGATAAAGGTGGTATGCAAGGGGCGCGGGGGTCACAGCGCATCCCCGAAGCCAGGCTCCTCTGCGCTGGAGAAGGCTGCTAAGCTGGTACTAGAGCTGGGAAGCAGGGGTAGAAGCGTGGCCGAGGCCTCGTTTACTCCCGTGTACCTCGTGGCGGGCGATGGCTCTAATATCGTCCCTATGAGGGCCGAGATGCTCCTAGACACGAGGATACCTCCGGGGAAGAGCCTAGACGACGCGCTAGGGGAGCTAGAGAAGCTACTACCCAGCAGCTGCGAGGCAAGACCCGTAGGCGAGTACGTTGAGCCAGTAAAGGTCTCATTGAACAAGCCGGTGCCAAGGGCACTGATAAGAGCAATACTCCTAGCTGGGGAGAAGCCAGTACCAGTGATAAAGGCCGGCACAAGTGACATGAACTACCTAGTAAGGCTCACAGAGAGCATAGCAGCCTATGGCCCCGGCGACCCCGGGCTAGCGCACACAAGGGACGAGAAACTAGCTCTCAGCGAAATCAAGCTAGCAATAAAGGTATACACCGAGACAATTAAGCAGCTCACTAAGTACTGAGTCCTCCTATATCTTCAAGACTATATACTTGCAATCTAAGAACCCTTCTTACAGCCTGCTTCTTCCTAGCTATATCGTTATCAAAGCTCGCTATACCTCTAGCTCCCAAAACCCGGGCAGCAATCACATGCATTAGATCAAGTGTACACAAACGAAGCAGTCCAGCGTAATTTATAGCGTCACTCATAACACGCCCGCAATCCACATGTTTTAAGCATGTATTAGTCTTTACTAAGGAGTACCCAACTAGGGCATCAAGCTCTGCACCATTAATACCGAGAATACGGCTAAACGCCGAGTAAAGCTCAACCATAACTAGCTGAGAGGCAACTCGTTCCTCGCCAATAAGGTTAAGAAGCTACTTAGCGGCACCATGTAAGCTATCGCTATTGTTTATATAAGAAACTATTATGTTCGTATTAATATATCAAAGTTCACGACCTTCTTCAACATCCCTCACAGTCGGCGGGTTACGGTAGGGAAGTCCTCTTTCGAGGAACAAACGAAGAAGCTTCTTTGCCTCCCTCTTCCTCTCAACCATCTTCTGAGCGTTCTCTAGCCCCGTTTCAAGTATAATATTAAAGGCATGGTTGCGGCTACGGGCTAGCCCAAGCTTAGCCATCTCCTCAGCTAGGTCAACAACCTCTTTACGAGCCTTGATTGTGACCGAGACACTAGGCAAGAGTGGTACATCCAAGATGTACCCCTAGTATACCTCTAATAAGAATATTTGGCCAAGCAAACAAGTAATGTGAAACGCCTAGGTGCTGAGAAGACGAACCCCACGGACCCCTCCTGGGCAACGATGAAGGGAGGGGTGTGAAGAGGGGCTGAGCACTGAGAAATAAATTAAGTAAGCATTTAGGAATTGATTAGCTTAGGCTGGTTTTGCTCTGCCCCACTTCTCCAGTGCTCGTTTGAGCTCCCTGTGGGTTTCTGCGTATTCTTCTAGGCTTATTCCCTTGAGTGTTGCTTCTATTGATTGCCTTACTGCTGCCGCTCCTGCTCGTGGCCCGTCTGGGTGGCCTAGTACTCCTCCCCCTACCTGTATGACTAAGTCTATTCCGAGAGCCTTGATTACCTCGGGTAGGTTCCCTGGGTGGAGGCCTCCCGAGGAGACAGGGACTGCGGGCTTTATGTGGTAGAAGCTCTGGGGTAGGCGGATATTGTCTCCCTCTAGGGGCTTGAATTCTTTCTCTCTCAGCACGGCGGCATTGCTTAGTACCTCTATTGTCTTGGCCTCCATCTTGCCCACGCCTGGCACCCCTATGTGGAGCTGGTCTATGCCTATTATTCTCATCAATTTGGCTAGCACGAACATCGACATACCATGGTATGGGTCCCTTGTGAAGGCTGCGTGGAATGCTCGGTGACCGTGTATTGCTAGGCCGTGTTCCTCTGCTAGGTCTCTTATGTAGGTGAGGGTGCTCCACCCAGCTATGACGACGTCAACCATTACGTATGGGTTGCCATAGTCTGCTACTAGTTTGAGCCTTTTCTCCATCTCGCGTACATCGCTAGTAATGTTAGCGAACCATACTTTGCGCTCCCCGGTTTCCTTCTCGGCACGGTCTATAGCCCTCATGATGGCCTTTGCCCTGGCCTCGAAGCGGCAGTAGCTGGGGCTTGTCAGGTTCTCGTCGTCCTTTATATAGTCCATTCCACCCACGAGTATCTCGTATGCTATTTTCTCTGCCTCCTCGGGTGAGTACCCCACCTTGGGCTTGGGGACTGTACCGACTACTGGGCGATCATATACACGGAAGATCTCGCGGACACCGGGGAGCCCGCGGAAGGGGCCTTTGAAATGCTCTAGGAAGCTCCTGGGTAGGTAGATGTCCTCTAGCCTCAGCTTCTTGATCCTCTTCATGCCATAGACGTTGCCCGCCACCGATGCTATGAACCCAGGTATGTTTCCCTCCTCAAATAACTCGACAGGATAGGCTACCCTTATCAAGTAGCTACCGTCGCTGAGGTCCCTTATCTCGTAAGCCCTGCCCTTGAGCTTCTCGATTCTCTCACGCGAGTACCACTCGTATAGCGTTGTCCAGGTGCCAACACTGCTCTCAGCAGCTATGGCCCCGGCCACGTCCTTGGCAGTGAAGCCAGGGGCGGGGATCGCGCGGTAGGTAACTATTATGTGCTTCTCGAGGCTAGGTGTAAAGGACTCGTCTACGAATGCGTGATAGGGCTCAAAACTTGCCAAGACTCTTCATCCCTTTCCTTGGCTGGTTACGAGGTTCTAACTGGCTGCTATTGTTAAGTATGGACTAGTTACTGCTTTAAGGTCATCGCTTCCCCTTGTTTTGTTAGCTAAATGTTTTAGGCACCACTTACTAGTTGCTATCAAGGGGCTTATCGCCGAGGGAGCGTAGAGCTTCTTAATCGACTATTGTCGTATAAACGCTTTTATCTGGAAAGGCGCCCAGAACCTAGCGCGGGTTATCTTTGTCGAATAATCCACCTCTAATTATATGGATAGAGGAGTTAAGAGCCAAGGACACGGCCCTTGCAGGAGGTAAGGGAGCAAACCTAGGCGAGCTAGTGTCAGCAGGTGTACCAGTTCCGCCGGGGTTCGTAGTTACCTCTGAAGCTTATAAGAGGTTCATAGAGGGAAGCGGGCTTAAAGCGAAGATAGAGAAACTTCTCGAAGCCCTCGATGTGAACAATACGGCTGAACTAGAGAGAGTTAGTAGCGAGATTCGGCGCCTAATAATGGATACACCTATACCGGAGGATATAGAGGAGGCGATTAGGAAAGCCTATCGCGAGTTATCAGAGAAAATAGGTGTAAAGGACCCTCTTGTGGCTGTGCGTAGCAGTGCTGTCGCAGAGGATCTTCCGGAGGCCAGTTTCGCTGGACAGCAAGACACTTACCTAAACGTTAGGGGCGAGGACAACGTTGTTGACCGTGTAAAGGCTTGCTGGGCTAGCGTGTTCACTCCGAGAGCAATATTCTATAGGACGCAGATGGGCATAGACCACTTCAGGGCATACATGGCCGTTGTCGTGCAGAAGATGGTTAATGCGCGCTCAGCTGGAGTAATGTTCACTCTACATCCCGCAACGGGCGATAGGAGCGTAGTGGTCATAGAGTCTGCCTGGGGCCTAGGCGAGGCCGTCGCCGGGGGCAAAGTGACGCCCGATGAGTTTGTAGTTGATAAGAAAACCTTAGAGATTATCGAGAAGAGAATCAACCCGAAACATATAATGATAACCTATGACCCGGAATCTGGGCAGAACATAGTAGTTGAGCTACCCAAGGAGAAGGCCCTAGAGCCTAGCCTAAGCGATGAGGAAGCAAAGGAACTAGCAAAGTACGGGGTAATGATAGAGAACCACTATAACCACCCAATGGACATCGAGTGGGCAATAGACAAGGATATACCAGCGCCGAATAACATCTTCATCGTCCAGGCTAGGTACGAGACGGTGTGGAGCAGGAAGAAGCCAGAGGAGGTCAAGAAGGAGGAGAAGCCAGCAGAGGAACTAAGGATACTCGTCACAGGTCTCCCAGCGAGCCCCGGTGTAGCAACTGGTGTTGCGAGGATAATCCTTGACCCGCATAGCCCTGAGGCAGAAGAGTTTCGCGAAGGAGACGTGCTCGTCACAAAAATGACTGACCCGGACTGGGTACCGTTGATGAAGAAGGCTGCCGCGATAGTGACCGATGAGGGCGGCATGACTAGCCACGCCGCTATAGTCTCGCGCGAGCTGGGAATACCCGCCGTAGTAGGTACGGGGAACGCCACAACAACGATAAGGAATGGAATGCTGGTGACAGTTGATGGTAGTAGGGGTGTCGTCTACGAGGGCAAGGTAGAGATAGTGAAGAGGAAAGAGGAAGCAGTCCCTAGGGCGTTAGCACCTGAGGCTATGAGAGAGCTATACCCAGTAACAGCTACTAAGATATACATGAACCTAGGCC
>JALVKZ010000183.1:9788-10567 GCA_027033675.1 Pyrodictiaceae archaeon
TATAGACAAGTATGTTGATCTACCATTCGACGGCATAGGCTTGATGAGGATAGAGTTCATACTAAGCGACTGGATAGGCTACCACCCACTCTACCTCATAGCCGAGGGTAAGCCAGACTTCTTCGTGAACAAGCTGGCAGAAGGAGTGGCAAGGGTAGCGAGCGCTATCTATCCGAGACCAGTGGTTGTAAGGTTCAGCGACTTCAAGACAAACGAGTACCGAGGCCTCAGGGGAGGAGAGAAGTACGAGCCCGAAGAGCGCAACCCTATGCTTGGCTGGAGAGGAGTATCTCGCTACATCCACCCAATGTACGAGAAGGCCTTCCGCCTAGAAGTGAGGGCGATAAGGAAGGTACGGGAAGAGATGGGGCTAAAGAATGTCTGGGTGATGCTGCCCTTCGTGAGAACGACCTGGGAGGTAGAGAGAGTCCTAGGCATTATGGCTGAGGAGGGACTGGGCAGGAGCAAGGACTTCAAGGTATGGATAATGGCCGAAGTGCCCAGCGTAGTGCTCCTTGTGGACGAGTTCTCGAAGCTCGTGGACGGCTTCAGCATAGGGAGCAACGACCTAACCCAGCTGGTCCTGGGGGTTGACCGCGACTCCCAGCTATTAGCGGAGATGGGGTACTTCGATGAACGCGACCCCGCAGTACTACGAGCAATAAAGATGCTAATAGAGGGGGCTCACCGCCACGGCAAGACTGTATCGATATGCGGGCAGGCACCCAGCGTCTACCCGGAGATAGTAGAGTTTCTCGTCGAAGCAGGCATCGATAGTA
>JALVKZ010000184.1 GCA_027033675.1 Pyrodictiaceae archaeon
CCCGTGGTATTGTTGCTAGGAGTGCCCCGGAGCTAAGAGAGCGCAGCGGGTCCAGCCCCATCGCTTCTAGGACTTCCTTGGCGGCTGGATGAACTGGTATCTTTTCCTCGCAGAGCCTTATCGTGGTCCCCGAGGCATAGGCTATCTCGGCTGCTCCCCCGAGTACTCCTCCCTCGGTCGGGTCATGCATGGAGCTTGCTAGCCGGTTCTCCGCGAGCAGTAGCGCCTCTGGTACCACGCTCACCATTTCCTGGAGCCTAGCCGCTTCCCGTAGCACCTCCTCGCTGACTCCCCTCTTGCGTAGCTCCTCCGCGTAATCCGTTGCGAGCACCGCGGCTGCCTCCATTGCGGCGTACTTGGTCAGCACAACTGCGTCGCCGGGCCTCGCGCCACGCGTTGCTACAAAGGAGTCCCTCTTCGTTACGCCGATGGCTGTCACGACTATCACTGGCTTCTCCACGCCGGGAGCGTACTCCGTGTGGCCGCCGACAATGCTTGCTCCGAGCTCCTCGGCTGCGCGGGCCGCGTCACGCATAACAGCCTCTACTGCCTCGTGGCCGAGCCCATTGGGTACTAGTAGGGCTACGAGGAGCCAGCGGGGACGAGCACCAGTAGCAGCGACATCGTTAGCGGCTACATGGACCCCTAGCCAGCCAAGAAGCCTGGAAGCCCCAGTAACGGGGTCAACATGAGCGACAAGGACACGGGTCTCGTCAAGCCCTATGACCGCAGCGTCCTCCCCGATACCCGGGCCAACAACCACGCTCGGGTCACGCGAACTGAGCAGGGAGAACAAGGCCTCAAGAACACCGGGCCTAGGCTTTGTCAAGGGAGAACCCAGCACCCCGGGACCCTATACAGTACGAGCCACGGTTAATTACCAGGCCTCCTAGGCTGCGAAGCCGTATTGGCTAGGCGCCCCTATTCCTCCCCCATTAATTACCTGTAATATAATGTATTGCTCTGTCACGTACTAATTCCCCGCCAGCGTACGACACAGTATATACAGTATATTCTGTATCCCTGTCTATCTACTAGAGTAACAATCGGGCTTGCCTGGTTGAGCCTGGTTGTCCGGGTTAGTCGGAAATACGCGCTTTATCTCCCAAAGGAGGTTGTTGAGGAGCTAGGGCTCCGCGAAGGTGACCGACTATTACTCAGTATTCGTGGAAACGAGCTAGTGCTTCGCCCCCTCCCGCGCTATTCAGGGAGAGGAGCTACTGGGCCGAGACATCCGTGGAGGAGTCGAGAAGGAAAGCGAGGAGCTTACCAGGATAAGCGAGGAGGACCAGTAATCCTTGCCAAGGAGAACACTTGTTAGAGAAAAACGCGCGATGGAGAATGGCGAGCCTCTTAGTGGGAGTGATGCTCTAGGACTCTCGCTGGCTTTATTACCCCTTGTTCGTGGAGCCAGGCTAGGTCTATTGCCATGTGATACTCCTCTAGCACCGGTTCATCAATCTCCCTGGCTACTACGAGGTAGTAGTTCTGGGGTGATGCTAGTCCGCTTCGGGCCGCCTTTTCTTCTAGCCTATGAAGGAGCCGGCGTGCGTCGGCTTTGCTGAGCCGGGTCCACTTGGCCTCTATGAACGCTGTGGCTCTGCCGGTGTCCCTCAACACCAGGTCTATTTCTGTGCCTCGATGCCACCACGGTCCAGCCTCGATGGGCTTTACTGGGATAATCCCTGCTTCTATCATCTTTGCTGCTATCTGTGGTAGAATTGTCTCTTCGAATGCCTTGCCCATATAAGCGTCTATTCTCTCATGTATTGTTTCACGTACCTTCTCCGAGGCACCGGCCTCTATCAGGCTTCTAGCTGGTAGTATAAAGCTGAACCAGAAGCGGAAGAAGTTGTCACGGAACCTTAGCCGAACCGGTCTCCGTTTCCCAAGGGGCCTAGTCCTCTCAACTATGTCCAGCTCCTCTAAGACGTCCACATACTTACCAATGCTCCTAGGATCAACCCCTGCTACCTGTGCCGCCTCGCTGGGCTCTGTCCGTCCCTCTGCTAGAGCCCTCAGTATTGCCAGGTATGTACGCGGCTCGCGGAGCTCCTGCCGCAGAAGAAGTACTGGCTCCTCTAACAAGGGAGAACCAGGTCTTGTAAGCTCCCCGATAAACTTCCCGGCACTAGGGCGCGGAGAGACTAGGGAGAGATAGGCCGGGGTGCCCCCGGCTACGCCGTAGAGGAGGGCAGCATCTACAGGGCCTAGCTCGTGGTTAAAGCCCCATGTCTCCCAGAAAAGCATTGGCCTTAGCCTTATCTGGGCTGTTCTCCTCCCATGGAGCGGGGCTCGGTAACCCAACAGCTTTTTCTCGAAGAAGGATACAGAGGAGCCACAGAGCACTAGGAATAGGTCAGAGCCGCTTAGAACCAGGTCTATGCTTCTCATAAGCCTACTAGGGAGCGATGAGTCAGCCCCTACGAGGTACTGAAACTCGTCGAGAACCACGGCGAGACGCTTGCCCTTATACAGCTTGGCTAAGGCCTCGAGAACCTCCACAACGTCACCCGAAATCGGTACACCGAGAGCCTCGTGGACAGAGGCCGAGAACTCCTTCGAGAGAACACTATACGGCAACTCGGCGGCAACATAGTATATGCATGGCCTGCCGCGGCAAAACCAGCGCAACAAGTATGTCTTGCCAACACGTCTCCTGCCATAGACGACTACTAGACGGAACCCAGGCTTACGGTATTCCTGCTCAAGTACTTCCAGCTCTTTCTCCCTATTAACAAGCACGCTCATAGAAAGTTTTCGCCCCCAGAGACGACGTCTCCAGAAACGCTAAAATAATTACGACTTCGTGCTCAGAGTAAAACACGCTAATATATAATGTAGGGAGCACGCACAGGGGCACGGCATAACCCTGGGTGTAGTGCCCGGATTCGGTTGAATAAGTGCTTCTGGATGCTGCATTGATAGGAGCGCGGTAAACGATAAAGTAGAGCAGTGCATAGGGAAGCGAACCAGAAACCGTATCACACTCTGGTATTACGAAAATAGTATTACTTGGAGAACAGCCCAGGGTGCAACATTTATGAAGGAACCCCTAGGCATGCACTCGCCAAGACTAGTAGCTAGCCTAGTATGTAGGGAAGCCGGGGACCTCTGCATCGAGGAAGAGGAGCTTGGGGAAGAAGAGCTCCTAGCCCTCGTGGGCATGGAGCTAGCAGTCATGGAGACATATAGCTTCGTTGCCTCAGAGCTGGGCCTAGAGGCCATAAAGGAGTGCCTAGAGAGCGACGAGTGCCTAGACCAACTAGTAGACACCACCCGCGAAACATCAATGCTCTACCTCGAAAACAAGTACTTCTTCACCGTGAGCCTAGACGAGGTAAGAAAGATAGCAGAGTACCTACGCAGACACCTAGACGGCCACGACGGAGCACCCCCACACACGAGACAAGAACCAGGAGAAGCATTCACCTAGGCCAGGAACCACATTATTACCCACAAACCAACCATAATACATCTCTCATGACCCACATTAAGCAAATCCCCAACAATCAATACATTATATCGGGCTCAGCAAAGCCAGGCCCCACTTCCTAGACACACGCTCCCAGAACCTCCTCGAGACCCACTATTAAGGGTGGAGCAGGGAGCCCAGCACCACTCATACCCCCTAACTCTTAAAGCACTAGCTAAACAGTAGAGAAGAGGCCGAAAGGGGAGCCCACCCCTAGCC
>JALVKZ010000185.1 GCA_027033675.1 Pyrodictiaceae archaeon
GATACGTAGACATACTGGCGAGGGACAAGGACAACAATTACGTTATTATCGAGGTAAAGCGTATCACAGCAAACGAGGATGCAGTTAAACAACTCTATAGCTACGTAGAGGAGCTTCGGAAAGCCAATCCCGATGCACCCATTCGGGGTATACTCGTTGCCCCGTCTATAACAAAGGATGCGCTTATTCTCCTAAACAGCCTCGGCCTAGAGTACAAGCAGATAGACCCAGCAAAGCTCCATAAGGAGGCAAAAAAGGAGAAACATAGCAAACATTCGCGCTCACTCCTTGAATACCTAGGAGGAGATAAGAAGGCCTAAGGTGATGCCGAACCAACGAAGTTTGGAGCAGCTTTTATCGATAATATAAGTGATACTAATGTAAGTATTGTTAATAAGGATGCATGCAGAAATCCTGACGCGACGCTCTGATCCTGTATCTTCCCCGCAACTATACCGCTAAGCCACGCGTTCACTATTGAGCCTATAGAGGCTATTAGGAGTAGCTCGTTAATCGTCTGAGCTGATATATGTGTATGAAGCGCTGCTCCCCCTACACCTATGCTGCTAAGTGATTGAGATAGCATTAATAGAGTCAATACACTTGAGACAGCCACAAGCACAGCCCCGAAATAGGGCATAACTATGTAGGGGCGCAGTCTTTTCCTTAATGATTCTTGTATATCTATGAGGCTCGTAATAAACCTTGCAATAGCATCAATCGTCGTGGCCGAGCCTCCACCAACATCTATTGCGTCGACAAGGAACCTCATACTGACCCTAAGAATCCAATTAGTATAGCCACGCAGTGCTCTACGCGCCGCTTGCTCAATATGTAGACCAACCGATACTGCTCCGGCTATCTTCTTAACTATATCGGTTAATTGCCCATAGTTACGTCTTGATAGAACAATTAGGCTTTTCTCGGGGCTGAGCCCAGTTCTCCTAATCTCTGAGAGATCGCGAAAGAATGAGGCTACTGCTCTTACAACTGCTCGCTCTCTTCTAACGCGCTGAAGGAAAACCAAGCCTGGTATGACTGATACTATGAAGAGACCTAGTCCAATAATAGTTGATAACTCTATTACAGTTCTCTGGGTTATTTTCCCACTCATTACCGCTGATAATACACCAGTAATGCTGAGAAGCACTCCTATAGCTATGAAGCCCGCTGTAGCCGATACTAACAAGTATGCATAGGGTTCACGTATACGCTCCTGGCCCGGTATGAGGCTATCAAGCATAGATATTATCGCAGCTGTAAGTGCTGGTAAGACGATAAAGGTGTACAATAATAGACCATTTATGCCAGCAAAGCCCCCACTACCTATTATACCGCTAACTACGAAGAATATGTAAAAGGAAAGCGTGCCGAGTACCGCTACAGCTGCATATGCCTCAACCACTAGTCCTACTTTCTCAGCTCTGCTACGTAGGTCTTCCATTCTCGCCTGGAAGAGTTCCTGCGTCCTAATCTCTAGGAAGTGACGAATATCGCCACCCGTCCTAATTGTTGTAAGGTATCCTAACATGAAGTCACGATACATTCGTGAAGGATTCGAAGCAGCATTTCTCTCCAATGCTGATAATATGTCCTTACCGAATATCTTGACATCACGAAGAATACGGAGTGCTTCCTCACGTAGCGCCTTGAATACGCGAAGTTCTGCAAGTCTCTCTATAACTTTCTCGGGGGCCACACCTGCGTAAGCCATAGCAGTCATGTAAGCAGCGAAGAAGGGAAACTCGTTATCAACGGCGTTAGCACGTGAAGACGCCTTAGCACTTGGATAAGATATACCAATACCAAACACAATAAGGGGAACAAGTATTGTGACAAGAATTGCGAGAACCTTAGTGATTATCGAAGAAGACACAATGAGCACAATAATAGAGATTATGCCGAGAAACAAACCTATGAGCAGCATAATGAAGAGGAGACGCGAAACATATAGAACTGGGTGAATATTCATCCCAGCTTTCTCGATGCTCTCGTCAAGTCGGAATTTCTTTACCAGTTGTTCGGCTCTTCTACCGAATAATAATATCGCAAGACTATCTATGATCAGTGATGGCGATAGGCTACGCGTATTGGATTTCTTGTTGCTCAACAACGCCAACAAAAATCACCATTAGGGGCCCAGGGATGAATTGCTATGCTGACTTTAGCTTGAGTTCTGATACAACTTTTTGATAAATTCTTTCGGGGTCCAAGTAGTACTCCCGGATTATTTGTGCTACTTCCTTATAGCTCCTTAGGCGCTTAAGCTTCATCCACTCCATGATAATCGTTCTTCGGTCAAGCTCTTCTATTATTTTATCCATGTCCCAGCCTCTTAACTCTGTGATAAGTTTAAGCAGCTTACTGGCCTTTACGTTTATTTCGTGCTCGTCTGTTCTAGGGTTCCACCTATGAATCTCTATATAGTTATTATAGTCGGCTATTTCCCATGTATTGGTTATTCTACGAGACGCGATACTTCTATTTGTACGTCTATCCACTATTTCTACACGTCTTATTAGTGCCGCGAAATTCATGAGCGGGATGTAGCCCTTTGGTATATTCATCGGCGGGCTTGTAAGCCTCTTCACCGCAGCATCAATGTTTTCAGCGTGTAGAGTAGTCATACCGCCATGCCCTGTCGCCATTGCTTGGAACAACACATAGGCCTCTTCGCCACGAACCTCGCCTACAACAATTATATCTGGTCTGTAACGCAGACTTATCTTGACGAGATCAAATAACGTGATCTCCCCGATATGTTCACTGCCGAGTCCATAACTCATTCTAGGCGTTAGCTGCACCCAGTTCTCTAGGGGAAGACGGAGCTCAGGGGTATCTTCTATAGTCACTACCTTTACCGATGGCTTAAGCATTGTTAATAGCGCATTCAGTGTAGTTGTTTTACCGGAACCAGTTATGCCCATAACCATGCCAGGGCGCTTATGCTCCATAAGAAGCCAGTAATAAGCTGCTAGTCGTGGACTAAGAGTGCCGAAATCGAGTAAGTCAACTATTGTTAAAGGTTCCTCGCGGAACTTTCTGATAGTGAAGCTCGAGCCGCTAGTAGATACCTCGCGCCGATAAGTAGCAGCGAGACGATGACCGCCAGGCAGTATAGCGTCTACAACCGGGAATGCTACTGAGATATGCTTTCCTGCCATATGAGCTAACTTAACTACCAGGTTGTCAAGCTCGTCTTCATCTTGAAACACGAGAGACGTAGGTATGTATTCATACCGAGTATGCCAGACGTACACTGGTCTACGTACTCCACTACACGATATATCCTCGACGAACGGGTCCCTCATTAACGGATCTATAGGCCCGAAGCCTACCGAGTCTCTGAGCACATAATACAATATTTTACCCCAAGAGACGCCGGGCGTTCGTCCCATTCTTATCTGGAAAGTCTTTACTATTCGCTTAGCTTGCGCACTAAAGTATGGGATAACCTCCTTATCGGAAGGAGGAGGCTCAAGCTCCCAATAGAGTATATCCATTATCTGTTTATAGGTTTGTTTCTCACGAGGCGTCAATGGAATTTCATCTATATAGTAAAGGATTTCGCCTGTAACCTTGTGCTGTAATATACGAGCATAAGCCCAAGGCTCGTAGAGAGGATACGACTCTATCTCCTTAAACTCTCTATAACTTTTAAAGACTATAGCTTTACGTTCCTC
>JALVKZ010000186.1 GCA_027033675.1 Pyrodictiaceae archaeon
GGAGCTTGCTGGCGTGAAGCGCTGCAGGTCCTTGTTGGCGAGATGCGCTGCAACCCTATTAGCCAATGAATAGTCGGAGAAGAATAGCTTACTCCAGTCGAGGGGGTCAAACGAGCTAATGTTTGCTGAAGATGTGCGCTGGCAGCTCTGCTGGTTAGGCATTATGGTTGCTACGTGGTCATCTATTACTGGTTTTGCTTCATCCATTAGGGTTGATCTTGTCCTGTTAAATATCTCCCATTGGTAGCGCAAGGAGTCCACAAAAGCTATTGTTTTGAATGGTCTAAGTCCCTTCTTAACCCTTGCCAACGAGAACGAGGTTAGAGCGAACAAGCCTAGCTGGTTAAGCCACTGCCCGGCGGTCTCGGGTTCCGGCATCACTGCCGCTACAAGGATCGAACGTGTTATTCCTCCACCTTTTTTGGTAGGCAGCGAGGTAAGGTGGATATTTGACCCGAGAAGTTTGCTTACCACCTTGCTTATCATTGTATCGAATTTTTGAGGAAGAGTCGCAGACGAGAAAACCAAGACTATCGGCACATCTTTGTAAACTGATTTAACGCTATTAATAAAGCGAGCAACTAGGAATAATAGGTGTAGGAACTCTACACCCTGGAATTCATGGGCTTCATCGAATACGAGCAAAATCCTATTCGGCTTAACTATGCGTAAGTAATCAATATCAAAGCTTCTTTTCTGCATATTTGCGAGAAGCCTGTTAAGCATATCATAGTTTGTTATCAGTATCCTTGGTAAAACACCCTTATCAATTAGGTTCTCGAGCCTCGCATCAGTAATTGGAAGTTCCCTTGTTTCATCTCCGCATGAGACTATTATGCTTATGCCATCTCTCCCATACTCTACTTTGCATCGCTTGTCTCCTACAATGATGTTCTCGGCGCGTTTGAACACGCCTCTGCAAGGTTTGCGCTTACCCGACGTATAGCAGCTATCACCGTCGTAGACGTCGACATCGGGCAAGGACTTGTCTGGGTACCTGCTTTTTAAGCGATAGTATAGATTTATTAGGCGCCTTACTTGGTCGCTAGCTAGTGCTCGGCGCGGATATACGATTATACTGAGCCCTTTATCAGCCGCATTAGCTATTGCAGGTGTCATGAAGGCTTCTGTCTTACCAGTTCCTGTGGGCAGATCTATTAGAAAGACACTGTTCTTGTTCTCGTATAAGCTCTTTGTTATAGTCTCTATTATCTCGCTTTGTTCCTCGCTGTAGCTGGGCCACCAGGTTTCAACAATGTACGATGCCTCAACACCTACAGTACCTAATTGTCTCAAGCTCTGACTGAGAGAGGAGGAGTTCACGGCACTGAAGTTTGGTAAGTCAAGCTTACATAGTCTAAGGTCGAAGCCCAGGGTACGCATCGAAGAAATGTTATTTGTGCAATACCCGGTATATTTTCGCAGGTCCGTGAACTTATGTGCATAGGCGAAAACGATGCTTTGATAACTATTATTATCCACGGGAACTACGAATCCATTATTCACTAAATCGTTAAGGATTAGTTCAGCAGCCCTCCCAGTGGTCTTAGTAATTGAAGATATTATGTTGAGAACTTTGCTCCTACTTAGCGGAATCATTCTTCGATGCCTTTGCCAGAGCGAGTACTCCTCATCAATAATTTTCTGTAGTATCTGCACCCTCGAAGGTGCGTCTGACAAAATTCCTATACCCGCTATATTAGTAGCTACTCAATTTTTAAAACTCTTTCTTTAACCCCCGATAATGTCGTAGAAAATATTCATATCTTGATACAATCAATAATATTTATGTATAATTCTTTATCTTCTTTTAATAATTTAATCGCACTCATATACAATGACTCTAACTTCTTCAGTTCTTTTCTGTAGTAATGTAGTCTTTTCCTCAACGGCTCCAAGACGGTCAGTGACTCTGGCCTCGTCATTATTGATTGTAGACACTTGTACAGTATGAGCCTGGCCTCTGGTCTAAGCTTACTGTAGGTATATCTCCATACACGGCCATTCTTAGAACTCTTGTTGGGCTTACTAAGTCTCCAAATGTCGGGCCTCTTACGGCTCATATGGAGCCATACTGATCGCCACCTCGCTAGCAACGAGTAAACGCTGTCACTAATCTCTCCTTTCTCTACAAGCGCTTCCCAGCCCTCATCCCTCTTTATCAGTGTACAGGCCCAGCACCCCATACGCAGAGATAATCGCGAGGCATATACCCGGCGAAGCATATCCCAGCCAGGCTCCACCCAGAAAGGTTTCTCTACTTCCCTAATGTACTCCCAGACATCCCTCACGCTCCAGTCAAGGAGCGGGGCAAAAGCCGAGCCACCAACATTGTCCCTCTCAATTATACTCCACCCAGTCCCAGGCTCCCTGGCACGATGAGAGGCCTCTTCGCTACGCACACCACTAATAATCGCAAGAACTTTCCTATCACCGTTGAGTAGTTTTTCTAGAAGCATTCTAGTTGGGCGTATCTTCCACCTATCAGTACACCACCTAAAACGAGCCGACGGCGCAGGGTACCCCTTCACAATAACCATTCCTATTAAATCCTCACCTATAGCTGGCTCAACAACCCTTCCCTCAACACCCAGCCCGGCACCAACACTATTTACCGCGCTAATGACACGCCTCGCATACATACGCAGCAGCGGTGGATCAAGAAGGGTATCAGCAAAAACAACCACTACACGCTCAGGGCAACGCGACCCCGGGCAGCCAGCCGCAACATAGCGAAGAACTAGATCCACGACAACACTACTATCCTTCCCACCGCTAAAACCAACACTCCAAACACGGCCCCGGCGCCCAGCCGCCTCAAGAATCCGCCACGCCCTATCCACTAAGAACTTGAGACGCGCACTAGCCCTACTTGCGGCTAGCACAACTAACGCCCCGAAAATAAATGCTATAACCCTAGCAGAGACTCTTGTAATAGTACTTCGTTTTTAAAGAGTAAGCCACATTTAGTGTCTACTTCTCTTTTTTCTCTCATTTCTTTGTCGTTTTCGTTTATAGCTAAATTTAATATCAATTGAGATTTTCAGCTCATTTATTTCATCATTATTTTGCATAGAATTTATATATTTCGCTATATATCTTATCAGAAAGTAGAATGTTAATAATATAATATCTACTACACTGAAATGACGATATAAGGATGCAACTATGTTCTGGGCCCCAACAAGAAAGACTAACACACATAATATAATATTAACAATATAATAATATTCTTTATTACTAACGTGCCCTCTCTTGGCTAGCTTTGAGACACGCATGTCATTTCTATATCTCCTCCTCGTTCTTCTTGACGCTCTTTTACTAGAGGGGGGTCTCTGAGGAGGACCTCTTCCCCTCCTCAACCCCCTCACCCAGATGTAAAGTGATTATAAATGCAACATGTATTTATGCTTTATGCTTATATATAGTATTCAGTAGAATTGTATAGAAAATAAAAGAAGACTGTTAGTTAGTCTTATTATCAAAGAGGATGGAATTGAATATGGTACTGGACTATAAATAATAACAGCATACTAAGAGAAAACAGATACAGTTTTGGTGCGGCGGCCGGGATTTGAACCCGGGATCACCGGCTTGGGAGGCCGGCGTCCTAGTCCAGGCTAGACGACCGCCGCTTCCGTGTCGTGTGGTAGCTTTCTATGTGTGGAGGTTTATTTGGGT
>JALVKZ010000187.1 GCA_027033675.1 Pyrodictiaceae archaeon
CCTTAACTCTCCTCAGCACACCTATGAGCCCTTCAGGCTCCAATACGACGAAGAACGCTATGAGACCCCCGAGCACAATGTACTTCATCGCAGCATTGGCCGCAAATGCCCCCGCTAACAGGCTCCAGCCAGTATGTATCGTTAATGCCCCAAGCAGGCTCCCCCACACAAGCCTCCCAGGGCCACCTACGAGAACCATTGCCAGATACTCTATGGATGTATCCAGCGTGAAGGCATCCCAGCCAATACTTGGATTGGCAAGCACATAGAGACCGCCAGCGAGCCCGGCATAGAGGCTCCCAAGGACGAAGGCAAGCGCCTTAGTACGAGCAACGCTTATCCCTACAACACTCGCCGAGACATCATTATCCCTTACCGCCTTCATTGCGCGCCCAACACTGCTACGCCCAATATTGGCTGTAAGCAATGCCGCAGCAGCTGTAACTCCTAGCACCAAGTAGTATAGCGCTAACCCCCTGCCCAGATACATGCCAGCAACCATCTTCGTGCTACGCGGTATACTGATCCCTTGGCCAGGGTCTATCCATGTCTTGAACACGTACTCTAGTATCGCTTGTGCAGCTATACTGGCCATGGCGAGATAGTAGCCCTTCAGCCTAAACGATGGAAGCCCTAACACGAAGCCAACAGCAGCAGCCATAAAGGCTCCTAGAGGGATAGCGACGAGCACGTTCACTCCGTGAAGCGCTAAGTGAGCAACAGTATATGCTCCAACACCCATCAAAGCTCCTTGGGCAAGCGATATTTGGCCAGCAAGACCAGTAACGATGTTTAGACCCATGGCTCCCGTGAAGAACACTAGCAGAGCTATAGCTTGATCAACTCCGTAGCTCCCTAGCATAAATGGTAATAGGAGCGCTATAGCTAGCCCAGCTACCAGAGACACCTTGTGCAAGGGATAGCGTAGCAGAGCCATGTCCTCGAGATATGTTTCCTTAAACACTCCAGCAGGCATCTCCCTACACCCCCATGACTTATAGTCTCTCGATTCTCTCGGTCCCGAAGAAGCCATACGGCTTGAACAACAATACTACAAGCATCACTATGAAGGCGGCTACTTCGCCGAAGCCAGGCAAATAGTTGTGGAGAAAGTAGTCCCCGAACTGCTCCGTAAAGCTCAGCGCAAAACCACCAACAACTACACCAGCAATACTATCTAGCCCGGCTAGCAGGCTAGCAGCAAGAGCCTTCAACGCATAACTATCTATACCCGGGCTTACGCCAGCCTTAATACCGAAAGCTAGCCCACCAAGAGCCCCTAGTAGCCCGGCAAACCCCCAGCTCAGAGCAGTTAGCCTACGAACCGGTAGCCCATAGCCAGCAGCGCCGTATGGGTTCTCAGCAACAGCCCTCATAGCTACTCCTAGACGAGTAAACCTATGAACACCGATAACTAGGCCAAGGGAAACAAGTGCTACTACTAAAGCAGCTATATCCGAGCCCGTAAGCACTACCCCGCCAATGCGATAAATAGAGCTAAAGTCTCCTAGGCCGCCGCCGCTCCAATAATCCCCCGTAGCCTCTATCGCTACTCCTCTCAATAAATAAAACACGCCTAGAGTAGCAGCGATGAGGGCGACGGGAGGCCTCCCGAGTAGGGGTCTTGCTACTCCACGTTCCAAGAGAATCCCCGTAACAAAGCCTATAGCTGAAGCAACTAGCACTGCTAGGAAGAAGCCAAAACCATGCATACTAACTACGAGCGCTGCATAAGCCGCTACGAGCGCTATCTCTGGGTGAGCAAGGTTAATCGACTTACTAACCCTATAAACAAGGTTGAAGCCAAGGGCTACCACAGAGTACAGTATACCCATCACTACTGACTCCTTAACCAACATACCCGCTATGGCGACATTCATTCCGTGAACCACCTCTACTCACATGCATGGAGCGAGCTAAGCACAGCAAGCAATACACCCGCTCAGCCAGAAAGAAAGAACAAGGAAGCCTAGACCGTGATTATGCGCACCTTCCTCTCCACAGCTATCCTCCTGCCATCCTCTAGCTTTATCTCGGCACGAACCAGTGCCTCCTCGTCGCCACGATACATAGCCTCTATGAGCCCCCTATACCGCTGCACAATAACCCTCCTCCTAAGCTTCCTAGTACGCGTCATCTCGTCGTCATCCGGGTGGAATTCTTTGAAGAGGCTAGCGAAGCGCCTAATCCTCATCTCTTCTGGCAGTGAGCTGTTTGCTCTCTGAACCTCCATTCTGAGGAGGTCTAGGACCTCTGGCTTCTGGCTAAGATCGCTATAGCTCGTAAACGCTATGCCGCGGTGCTCAGCCCACCGAGACACCGTGGGATAATCTATGTTCAGTATAGCTACTAGGTACGGCTTGTTCTCGCCTATCACAGCCGCCTCGGCTATATAGGGGCTAAACTTTAGCTTATTCTGTACTATTTGCGGAGCTACCTTAGCGCCGTTGCTCAGCGTTATAATCTCCTTGGCCCTATCGTGTACGACGAGGTGGCCATCACTAGTCAGCTCACCCACGTCGCCGGTATGGAGCCAGCCCTCTGAATCAATAGTCTTCCTCGTCGCCTCGGGGTTGCGGTAATAGCCCTTCATCACAGCAGGGCTCTTTATGAGAATCTCGCCGCTTTCACTAATTCTTAGCTCTGTCTCGGGAAGGGGCTTGCCAACCGTCTCGGGCCTTACATCGTCATCTGGATGAACTACGGCTATGCCGGCTACCTCTGTCTGGCCATAAATCTGCTTCAAGTTAACGCCTAGTGCGTGGAAGTAGAGGAAGTAGTCAGGCCCAAGCATCGCTCCCCCAGTATAGGCTCTCTTAACTCTCTTCAACCCCTTCTTGTCAAGGATGCTTCGCAGAGCAAGCCAGTACGCTATGTAGCGTAGTATTCTCCAGCCTAAGTCAGGCTTGGTTCTCCCTGGCCTAAGCCTGGATCGTGCCGCGCGATAACCTATCCAGGTAGCGATGCGATAAGCTAGGCGCTTAACGGGGTCACTATCCCTTACATCAGCCATAACGTCTCTAGCGATTCTCTCCCATATCCTTGGCGGCGCGAAGAGGAATTGTGGCGCTATCTCTCTGAAATCTCTCCAGAGGGTCTCCTCACTCTCTGGGAAGTTCACCTTAAACCCTGTCATAAAGTGAAGCGCTATGCTCATCATCTGCTCGCCGACCCATGCAGGTGGCAGGAAAGATACGTACTCCCAACTATCCTCCACGGGGTCTAGCTTGTTTAACTGATAAGCCATGGCTAAGAGGTTCTTATGGCTCAGCATAGCTAGCTTAGGCCTGCCCGTGGTACCACTAGTAGTGAAGAACCCGGCCACATCGTCTGGGTCTAGGTCCCCTACAAGCTTATTGTAGAGCCCAGGGCTATGTTCATCAACTTCCTTCCCTATCTTTACTAGATCCCCAAAGGTCATCACTTGGTCTCCGAGCTTCTCGCGGTAGAGGTGGAGCCCCTTAGCCTCATCAACTATGATTTTCTCAACCCGCGTCTTATCGATCACTTCTAGTACCCTATCGAGCTGCTCTTGTCCCTCAACAAGCACTATTCTTGCATCACTCTCGCTCAAGACATAGGCCACTTCCTCTGACAAGCTATCGCGGTATACTCCAACAGTTATCGCGCCAACACTTTGCGCCCCAACCTCATAAATAGGCCACGCTGGCCTATTCCCGGTTATGAACGCTGCCTTATCCCCCCTACTAATACCTAGGCTATAGAGACCCAGTGCAACCCATCTAACCAGCTCGTAGTACTCTCTCCACGTAAACCGGTTCCATATCCCGTAGCGTTTCCAGCGAAAAGCAGTAGTCCCTGGCCTCTCTTTAGCCATCCTAGCTAATAGCCAAGGAAAAGTCGTGTGGTATGGCTCCCTGCCCATGGCTAGCCACCCATATATGCCTCTATCACCCTTGGGTTGTGGGCGACTTCGTGGGGTGTTCCATCGGCTATTACCCGGCCATAATCCATGACTATGACCCTGTCACAGAGATCCATAACGACCTCGAGGTCGTGCTCTACGAGGACAAAGCTCGTACCCCTTGTCTCGTTGACCTCGATTACCGCTCTAGCGATGTCCTCCTTCTCCTCTCTGCTAAGCCCAGCCATGGGCTCGTCCATGAGAACTAGCTCGGGCTCCTGGGCAAGAGCCCTGGCAAGGTCAACTCTCTTCTGGACACCCGGTGGAAGACTACCTACCACATGATAACGGTAGGGATGTAGATCCAGTAGGTCTATGACATGCTCAGCCCTGGCCCGGGCCCACTCCTCCCACTTCCTAACGCTGCGCAGCCATAGTGCAGCAGCTACCGTGCTATACCTCCGCCAAGGCTCCAGCCCCGACATTATGTTCTCAAGAACCGTCATAGAGGTGAAGAGCTCGCTGTGCTGAAACGTCCTCGCTATCCCGAGCCTAACCCTCTCGGCTGGCAAAAGCCTCGTTATATCCCTGCCCTTGAATATTACTCTCCCCCTCTCAGGCTTATAGAACCCAGATACCACGTTGAGTAGCGTAGTCTTGCCAGCTCCATTGGGGCCAACAATGCCGAGAATCTCTCCCGGCTTAACAGCGAATCCTACATTATTTACTGCTATGACTCCTCCAAACCTAACAACTATATCCTCTATGCGGAGAACATGGTCTAGGCGAGGGAGAGGCCTTGCCCGGTACTCCTCGCTACTACGCCAAAGCACCTGGTAATCGAAGTTCCTCACCTCCTCGCTACTTTGCCGGGCGGAGAACAAAACGCACCATCTCGCATACCCCTTGCCCCGCTATTCTCTCACATTTATTGCAAGCTGTGTACGAAAGGAACCCTGCCCGACTCGTCTATTTATACTTTTCCCTAAATAGTGGGGCGGATTCACTTTAACACAGCATCACCGAGGTGCACCGAGGCCAGGCACTAAGCTAAAATCGCTCCACGCCTCGCTCTAAGCCCATGTATAACTGTCTACCCTCTTGCAAGGAACCCTCATTGGTGCATAGCGGTGTCAGAGAGCTGTGGCTACCCCTCAAGCGTCGTAGATATGGTCTTCTGCTCGGCAAGTAGTAGCAACTCCCTCATAACCGATACGCTGGGTAGCAAGCTCGGCTACTCGGAGCTAATGAGCAAGGCTAGTAGGGTTGCTAGAATACTCGCTGAGAAACACAAAGCATGGGCTAATACCGTGGCCATAGCCCCTATCAATAGCGTTGACTTCTTAGTAGCTATAATAGCCTCGTGGATGACAGCCTCGGTTGCAGCAATAATCGACCCGCTTAGCCACAGCATGGACCTAGAGCAGCAATTAACCCAGATAAAGCCAAGGCTAGTCATAACCTCGCGCGACTTCGCTACCAGGCACTGCGACGTCGCCGAGAAGACCAGGGCTAGGTGCCTACTCGCGGAGAAGCTCTTAGAGGAAGCTGGAGCAGGTACTAGCTGGGAGCATTACTATAGGCCCCGTGGATGGGATGACGCCCTCATATACTTCTACGCTGGCATCGCTGGCAGAACAATGCCCGTCATACATACCCATAGTGGTGTAGCGGCCTCCGCCTACACCGTTATACAGCACTACAACCTAGACAGTGATGACAAGGTACTCGTAGTCGCGCCGATAAGCCATGCTCTCGGCTTACAGATATCACTACTAGCTGGAGTAGCAGCTGGAGCAGCAATAGGGCTCTATACGCGCACAAAGAGCCTGGACCCAAGCCACGCAGCAGCAACAATGAGGGATCTCAACCCCAGCTTGGTTCTAGCTGCTCCAGGGTTCTTCAAGGCCCTGCTCGAGGCAGGGTATAGCGGTAACCCGGGTCTACGCTACCCTGTGAGCGCTGGAGCCCCGCTCCCACGGAGCCTCCAGGAGGAGTGGAGGAAGATTACTGGGGTAGAGCTACTACAGCTCTACGGCATGACTGAGGCAGCGCCCGTCTCAGCTACTCTCCCTGGCGAAAACCCACTAGGTAGTATCGGTAAGCCTATGCCGGGTATCGAGGTAAGGCTAGACAATGGAGGGAATATCGGTGAGCTACTTGTACGCGGCCCTGTGGTTATGAAGGGTTACTCTGAGCCAGAAGAGTCTAGGAGAGCCTTTACACGGGATGGGTGGCTGAGGACGGGCGACATAATCGAGATTAGGGATGGTTTCCTCTACTTCCGTGGCGTGAAGAAGAGAATGATAAAGTACAAGGGCTATCCCGTCTTCCCAAGGGATCTTGAACTAGTTCTTGAGCAGCACCCTGCTGTCTCAAAGGCTGTTGTACGCGGCGAGCCCCGCGAAGACGTGGGCCAAATACCGGTTGCAGAGATATGGCTTAGGCCAGGGGCTGAGGCATCGGAAAAGGAGCTCCTAGAGTGGGTTAACTCGCGCGTTGCCCCCTATAAGAGGATAAGGAAAATAGTGCTGCGGAGAGAAGAGGCTTAGGCGAGCCTAACTGGGGTTATCACCGTGTACCGGTGCGTTAATAGCTCCTCGGTATCTAGGGGAGCACCAGTAGCTATGTTATGTTTCTCGATTATTTGTCTCAGCTCTTCTGCTTCATCGTCTTTTAGGTACCTATGCTCTGCATGAGGATAGCCTATGTGTAGCACTCCCCAGAGTCTCTCGAGGATCCTAAACCTGTCCCCAAGTATGTTTCTTAGCTCGGAGACGCTCCTAGCCCTTAGGGCACTATACATGTCTCTCTGAGATATCTCGCCCCTAGAGGCCAATGCCTTAATGTATCTCTCAACTTGTCTCCTTGGTGGCGCCTTGCCTATATTGCTTAGAGGTACGTGGCTCTTCACATAGATTTTTCCACCAACCATCCCGGTTGCAACGTATCTACCTACCTTGCCTAGTACGAGTATTCTCCCGCCAGCCATGAATTCTCCGAGATAGTCTCCTACATCGCCGCGTACAACTATTACTCCTCCCTTGAGCTGAATGCCTAGCCTATTACCCGCGTTACCAAGCACGTGTAGCTCGCCGCTCCTCATAGCCTGTGCAGCAGAGTCTCCTACATCGCCGTAGACCACGATTCTAGAATCCTCGGCGCAGTCCGCCAAGTCCTCCTGAGCACTTCCATAGATTCGGGCCTCTAAGCCCTCGACGAGGTTCAGGCTAGCATTGCCTACAATACCCCATAGCTCTAGCCTACCCGGGCCAAGGCCGTTCCCAACATACCTGTGGCCTAGAAGATTATATGCAGCAGCATAGCCTCTCTCCGAAAGCATTCTCGCTAGCTCGGCGTTAAGCTCGCTCCTAGTAAGCTTAGAGGCATCAATGGCCCACCTAGGCGGCCTAGGGTAATCATACGCCTTGTAGGCTGCAAGGCCCTTAACAACAAGCTCTCCATCAGGATAAGCTACTACTCTTCCACCGCCTCGGAGAAGCCTCGGCCTCGCTCCAGGCTCCATAGCCTTTATCGCGGCGGCCTCGCTAGCAACATAGACTACTCCATCCTCTATAGCCACGTATAGCGGCCTCAAGTGGTGGCGGTCAATGAATGCTCCTAAGAGGGGGCCCTGGGGCTCACCATGTATAAACAACACGGCATAAGGGCCATCAAGCCTTGCCCAGCGTAGCCCCCTACCATGAACAAGTATGTCTATCACATCCTCGGCGCCATAGCCGTCCCTCATCAACATCTCTACGAGATAGGCTATTACCTCGCTATCGTTCCCGGTAAAGCTGCTTATGCTAAGAAGGTGCTCTACAAGCCTCTTATTAGAACCATAGCTACTAAGGTCCCCGTTATGGACTATCGCTGTTTCTCCGTAGCTAAAGGGATGTGCTAGCCATGGACGGAACCCCGGGCTATTCGTAGGGTACCTTGTATGCCCTATCCAGGCCTGGCTAGCCCTACTCCAGAGATTATATGACTCCGCGACCTCGTGAGGCCATCCAATGCTCTTCCATACCTCTAAGAACCTCGAGTTCTGCAATACATGTAGATCACCTAGCTGTTGCCTACTAGGATAATCGCGTAGTAACGCCTCATAGACACTTATCCCGTGGCCTAGGACCGCTATTCGCCTCGGTTCCTCCTCTGTAACCAGGCTACCAAGCCTCCTCTCTGGATCATCTAGGTGCTCGTCTACGAAGACACGGAGCCTTACCAGCCCGTTTGGCTCAGGGCTGTATGCTGCATAGCCTGCTCCATGCTCTGTCCCCCTCTCCTCCATCGCCTGTAGCGCAGCGAGCACTCTCTGGAAGCCGAGTGCCTCCTCTAGGCTAATTGCCCCAGCTATGCCGCACAAAGCGCTACCCTCCAGCTAGTGGTACTTCGAGCGACCTGGCTACTAGCCCGTCTAGGCTTCGGAGAAGCCACCTATTGCCCTGAAGACTCTGGTAACTTGTGACACCGCCTGCGCCCATGAGGAGCTTTAGCTCCCAGGTAAGCTCTATCAACGTGTTCTCATAGGCTTCTCTGCGCAGCTCATAGGCTTGTCCACTAAGCCTCCTACGTAGCGTATTGAAGAGCTTGCGCGGCGAAACTATGTCTGCTCCAAGCGCTACAAGCTTATAGATATCGGCGCCGTCGCGTAGCTGGCCAGCAGCAACCAGGGTCACTGTATCCCTTACACCATTGCGCCAGTACTCGTCGTCGAGCCTAACAACCCATTCCTCAAGCCATGGTTTTGCTCGTCCACGCTTACCCCTAAGCTCCTCGTCAATAACTATTAGCCTATAGCCAGGCGGTGGGTAGAGCCCGGGTGGCACCGATATAGCGAGTGGGTGTTCCATAAGGCTACACTCAATCGGGTAGCCAAGAGCCTCAGCTGCCTCTACGAGAGCCTCGTCTATGCACGGGACGGCTATGGGTGCCTCGTATACTTCTCCATTAAATATCCTGGTCTCTAGGCTTATCTCCTCACGATATGGGTCAATACTGGGCCTTGTTACCTGGGCAGCCTCTATTCTCAAGAGGTCTATTGGTCTCTCAGCTGGAGCAGTATAGCCTGGCACGTATCCGCCCATGCCTATTATAGGGGTCTTGGCCTTCTCGTAGACTGCTTTCTCGATATCAACCTCATCCACGGGATCGCGGTACCAGGCTACTTGCCCGGGCTCGGCTAGCTCAACACCAATAGTCTCGGCAAGGTCTTCGTCAGCGTTGTGTAGCTCTAGTAGCTCTCTCCGGCCTACTAGTCTCTGTAACCTATCCTCGCCCAGCGCGTAGGTTATGAGCTTAAGTGTTCTCTCTATCGCTTTTAGCCAGTTCACTACGCGTCTAATAGCCCAGTCAATATCTATGCGGAGGGGGTGGCTAAGGCTATTAGTCAGCCCTGTTGGGCACTTACCTGTGTAGCATAAGTGGCACATAATGCACCCCATCGCTATAAGGGCTGCTGTCCCGATGTTAGCCATGTTTGCTCCTAGTAGGATTAGCTTGGCTACGTCTTCTCCACTAGCTATCATTCCCCCGCCTATGAGGAGAAAGCCCCTCCTAGCACCATTGCTGCGAAGAAGCTTATCAGCCACAGGGACGGCATAGTCAACCGGTATACCGACATGGTTCCTCACTATGCGTGGCGCAGCCCCAGTACCCGCTCCAGCCCCATCAATTATTGCGCCAAGGGCTGAGGAGCGAGCAATACCCACAGCGACGAAGCCTACTTGGTTGCTCGCAGCAGTTTTCACTAGTACAGGCTTCCCGGTGAGCTCCTTAAGCATTCTAACCCTCTGAGCAAGGTCCTCTATGCTGTAAATATCGTGGTGTGGTGCAGGGCTTAGGGCCTCGGTCCCCGGTGGTAGCTTGCGGAGCTTAGCTATATCCCCTACAACTTTTGTCCCAGGGAGGTGGCCTCCTATGCCTGGCTTAGCCCCTTGCCCAATCTTTATGTTCACGGCTATTCCTTTTCGGATCATGTAGCGGTCTATGCCGAAGCGGCCACTAGCCCACTGGATAACAATGTTTTTACTCTTAGCCACCTCTGGGTGGAGACCTCCCTCGCCGACACCGACTAGGGCCCCAGAGATATCAGCTGCTCGTGCCAGAGCTATGTTGGGTCTACCAGAGAGTGCTCCAAAGCTCATGTCTCCAAGGTAGACGGGGACTCTTAGCTTAACGCCTGCAAACTCGAGCCCAACGTCGACATCTAGCTTGTCTATTCCGCTTGGTCCAAGCTTTCTCCGCAAGTCCTCTAGCTCACTTGGTTCTAGGTCTCGGAAGCCGAGTCGATCGAGTATTCTGCCTCTTTTTCTTGGCGGGCTAATAGCTCTCGGCTCGATACCTTCGCTAGCAGCATGTCTTATCCATGTTATCCTATAGTGCCTCCAAAAGCCGAGCTTGTCTCCTACGGAATGCTTGTAGGAGTTTAATATGATGTATCTTTGCTTACCCTCTCTGGTTTTATTCAAATGTTACACCTAAGAAGGTGGCCTGGTAATGGGAATAGCTAATAAATGCTTTTTGCTCATAAGTTGTACG
>JALVKZ010000188.1 GCA_027033675.1 Pyrodictiaceae archaeon
CTCCTCGCTTAGCTCATAAAGCTTCTTAGACATATAGATAGTTGAGAAGTGGTGATCGATATAGACCAGGCGCGTTTCCCTGCACTCGCGGAGAAAGTTGCTAAGGACTTCGTAAACATTACTAGTCAGCGGTATATCAAGCACTACTAACGCGTCCGGGCACCCACCGCCACCGACTATGTGGCCAAGAGCATCAGGGAACCCCCTGGGACCAGCGGGCTCCAAGGCTACATCGTAGCGGCCACGAAGCGGGTAGACACGCTTATAATGCTGAGCATAATACACCATAGCAGCCGACGTTACACCATCGGCATCCCAGTCAGCAATAACGCCCACCGGTGTCTTGACAAGGCTCCTCGGCTTCACACCTAATCCCCTCTTAGAGCTACGCCCCCCAGCTACATATCTGTACTAGGAATACCCCCTAATTCTACTCACCCTTACACAGGTATAGCAATGCAATCCAAGGGCAGAGAAGCCGCATAGCCCTTTGCTCGGGCCTGTGGATAAGCACTTGTTATCGCTACCAATCACTCGTACTACGCGGGAGGCGCATCGCTATGGCCCGTGGGCTACAGGAGCTTATAGAGCAGGCGCTCGCCATACTGCGCACGAGCCACGGCGCCTACTTAGAAAGAAACGCTAACTCAGTACTAATCGCTGGAGATACACACGGCTTCCCCGAGACCAGTAGATGGGTTCTCAGCCTAGCTGATGAACTGGGAGTAGATCTGGTGGTCTTTCTCGGGGACTACGTTGACCGCGGACCACGCGGTGTCGAGAACCTTGAGCTCCTTCTAGAACGCCTAGTCTCCGAGCCTGAACACGTGGTACTGCTCAGAGGCAACCACGAGTCCCCCGTAATGAACTACTACTATGGCTTCCGAGAGGAACTAGTGAACAAGCTCGGCCCAAAGGCCCAGGACTACATAGATGAGCTATACACATGCCTACCGTTCTACATGGTCCTCAATAACCGAGTATGGCTAGTCCATGGAGGAGTCCCGTGCAGGAAATGCAGTAGCGGGCCCGAGGAGCCTCCAAGCCTAGAGGAGATAGCTAAGCAGGTCAAGGAGATACACTGTACACGGGATGCACTAGACCCTGCCGGGACACCGATGCAGCTCCTATGGAATGATCCACGCGGAGACATAGAGTGGTTCGCACCCAGCATAAGAGGGCCTGGAATATACTTCTACGGAAGGGAAGCATGGCGAAGATTCCTCGAGGCGAATAACCTAGAACTAATCATAAGAGCCCACGAGACCGTGGACGCAGTAGCCCTCTGGAGACCCGAGGGTAGCTACGAGCCCGGGCTAAGACACGGAGAGAAGAGGAGCCTAGACGAGCTAAGACACAGCGTCATAACGGTCTTCACAAGCCTATACCACGGCCTAGGCGCAGGAGCAATCCACGTAACCCGTGAAGGCATAACAGTTTATCGCTACACAGGATAATATAGTCATAGTTTATCTCCTTTACTCTGAGCCTAGGACCTTCTTTATAACCATGTCCAGTAATTCATTAAGGATTTGGGCCAAGAGCTCGGCCGCCCCGATGTAGTTAAGCAACTCCTCCGCGTCCAGGAACTCGTGGTAAAAATTTGCGTGAAGCCTCTCAGCATTTTCAAAAAGCTTAACCAATACGACTGGGTCACCGCCAGTTAGGCTATTGTAGAGTTGAGCAAGCTCGGTCTTTACAAATATTTTTAGCTCACGATGCCTTCTCAAGGGCCTTCCTTGCACCAGCATGCTTATTGCATCTAGCATGACGACTATTATAGACCATAGGACTTCTTCCGCCTTCTCTAGCTCTCCTTGTTGGAAAAGCCTATGGTATTGCTCGTATCTCCTTCTTATACTCTCGGTTTGCTCTATTAGGTCTATCATCTTCGCGTCCTTCCATCTAGTTTACGTGGTGAGTGCCGTGAGTTGGAGAATAGTCTTGCTTCTTAACGATAATAATTTTCCGCTTGTATCTAGTTCTGCTACATATGTGCGAAACATATAACTAAACTCGATAATCCATACGTTTCCTTTTCTATACACATTCGTAATAGTTATGAACTCTGGGTTTATATTTGCGTTGCTAAGCTTCTCCTTAAGAACCTTTATTGCCTCAGCAGCGTCATCTATGTTGCCCAAGGACTGCCCCTCTCTGCTGTTATTCCTCTTGTCTCCCTAATAGTTTCTTGTAATACTTTAGCACTGACTTGTGATACAACTCTGCTAGGTTACTCCGCAGGGCGATGTTCTTGCCTATGACTAGTATGCCGTCCCCAGGGCCGAGGCTTATCCCGGCCAATGGGAAGCAGCTGGTTATCATCGGCTTATAGCGATGCAGCTCGCCGCCACTGATACTGGCCGCGATGTTTGCTACCGCGGTTCTCGCGGAACTTATTGCCTCGCGCGCCATCTTTAGCGCCACACAGTTATTCCTCCGCATGGTTGCTGAGTCGCCTACTGCATAGACTTTCCCAGCGAGGCCCTTTACTCGCAGATGTTCATCGACTTCTAGGAAACCCCCTTTTCCTATAGCCTCCTTTGGGGCCTCTATGCCGGGTCCCTGGAGCCCAGCGCTCCACACAATTATGTCCGCCTCTACGCTGTCTCCGTTACTGAACACGAGCTTCCCAGGCTCAACCCTCGCAACACGGTGGTTCATGAGAAGGATTGCACCCATCTCGCCCAGAATTCTCCGGGCGAGCCTAGAGGCAGCAGCGTTACCGAGTAACTGGAGAGGCTCAGAAAGCATATCGATGAGCGCAATGTCTACACCAAGCTCCTTTTCCTTGTTGAGCCAGAGGAGCTCGGCGCCAAGCTCCACGCCGACAAAGCCCGCACCGACTATCGCGACACTACTAGCTTCGCCTCTCACAAGTTTCTCGTAAAGGGTCTGGGCCTCTCTTGGCGAGTACAGCGGCACAGTATAGGTATCAGCGCCGGGCACGCCGTAGAATGCGGGCCTAGCACCCGCAGCTATCACCAAGAAGTCGTGGTCAAGGCTTCCGTTTCCAGCGAGAACTACTTTGTCTTTATCAATCCTAGTTACACGGTCATCTAGTAGCTCGGCTCCAAGGCTCCGCGCGAATTCCTCTACCCTGAATACAATTTCCTCTGCTCCGAGTCTCCCGGAGGCCACTAGTGGTATCAGCGGCTGGAAACTCATAGTCTTTCCTGGAGAGACCCATAAGCACTCATACCTGTCGCAGAGACCGCGCCTAGCAAGCCCAGCTACAGCCTCTACTCCAGCGAAACCTGACCCAGCGACAACTATCCTGGGCATAGTCTACCCCTTGCCGCCTCTCATAAGAATCTATCCTCGCCGGGGAATAACAAGCTAACTCCGTGAAGAAGAATAAGGAAAACTGGGAAATGGTGAGGTTCCGGCTTAGCGCCTTGATCACGGGGCGAGTGCTTAGTTATAGCTCGTGGAATAGATGCAGTATTTTTATATAAAAACCATGTAGACTAGATGTACACAAGTGTTAGAGAGGGCTTACTTCGTGTACTTCTCTGCTAGTGGTATAGCGTCTTCTAGTCCTAGGCGCTTGAGGGTCTCCGGCTTGGGTACTCCGTTGCTTGCCCAGCCGCGTTCCTCGTAGTACATCTTGAGCATTTCTAGGAACTTGTCTTTGTCTAGCTTTGCTCCCTTTAGC
>JALVKZ010000189.1 GCA_027033675.1 Pyrodictiaceae archaeon
GATATGCTCGGCGCCAAGTAAGGAGGACAAAGGAGCAGCGTGAGGGAAAAACACGATGAATTAGTTCATTATTCTCCGCTAGGCTGTTATTTAAGCGATGCATTTACTTGTGCTCATTACTTGCTCACGATGCTTAGCCACTGTGTTAGCCAGTTCTCCAGGTTCTTTGATACCTCCTGGGGCGATAGCAGAGTGTTTGCTAACTCGTCTACGTCCTTCTCGGTCAACGCGTACTTGTAGAACACTGGGAGAGGTACTCCAGGCCTTGCTGGCAGCATCCACTGGTTCTCCGGTATAAGGCTCTGTACCTCGATGCTTAGTAGCCAGTTAACGAACCTCTTAGCAGCATCTATGTCTGCTCCCTTGAGTATAGCTACCCCCTCTACCTGTACCCATCCATATTTCCTACCGTTGAGCACTAGTACTGTTGCATTAATGCTGGGCTTCATTGGCTTACCGTGTCTAAGGTTCTCCCACGCGCTGTATGCTGGGTCGGTACCGTAGCTCACGACTATGGCTCTGGTACTACCCTTGCGCATGAACTCGTTGAATGCGTCGCTCCAAGAGCCTAGTACGAGTAGCTTGTTGTTCTTCATCTGCTTCCATAGGGTCTTCCAGTCAAGCCCAGCCTTGTTAGCCAGGGCTATTGTGTAGAGTAGGAAGTTTAGCCCGGGACTACTCTTTGTGGGGTCCTCTGTAACTATCCTGGGCGCTAGCTTGACTAGCTCGCTGAGAGTGGCGCCGTCCTTTATCATTGCTAGCTCGTCCTTAGATAGCCTCGAGGGATCATAGACGAGGGCGATGAGGCCATAGTCTATAGGTGTCACGCATTTCTCTGGGTCAAGTGCCTCTGCTAGCTTAGGGTCAGCGAATGGGGATAGATAGCATTGGAGCATATTGTTATTCTTTAGCTCGACTACAAGTAGGCTATCAACACCTATGAGTACATCAGCTGTCTTTACTCCTTTCTTGTACTCGGCTATAGCGGTCGTAACCATGGTTCTGGCGTCATCGAATTTGCGTATCTCAATGCTTATTCCTGTCTCCTTTTCGAAATCCTTTACCAGCTTGTCGAAGAGCTTGGGGTCAGAGCCCCATGCCATGAAGTCGCTGTAGACATATACTCTGAGCTTCTTGGGCTTAGGCGTCATCGTCACGGTTACAGTGCTTGGCTTCTGCGTCTCAGCTGAGGTCACTGTTATTGTCTGGGTTTTCGTGCCTGCCTTACCTGCATAGTAGCCCATGAGACCAGCAACTATAGCCACTATGACTACAAGTGAGACAAGAGCTGCCCTGCTCATGGCCTCTTTCCCCTCTCCACGTTTTATTTAACTCGTGTTAACCAGGTGCTAAAAATAAGTTAACTTTAAACAAATAACCAAGTTATAAAACGAGGCGCAAAGAATTACACAACTAGCACTAGCGTAAGAAGAGCGCTCTACAGGCTAGCACCGAGAAAGACGCGGGACGCATACGCGACGGATCTACCGAGCACTGGGCGTAGCGGTACATAATACGTAGTGTCGTTGTACTGCCCATTAAGCATTGCTTAGGTCTTTATCTGTGATCATTGTTGGCGATACTTCGATACAAGGTTCTCTATCAAGCTTTCCTTGGCTGCTTTGCAGAGTATTGATGCAAGGGTTTTTGCTCGTAGGCTTGCATCAACTATGTCCCGCATATTGCTAGGCTTCTCCATCACCTCTACCAGGAGAAAAGTATCCTTGGGCTCATTAATCTCCTCTACGATACCGTTCTGCGGGTCAACAACCATTGTTGGAATATCTATTACGTTCTCTACGGTCTCGAATGCGCCTCCAACAGCAAGTATTGGTACTTTGTTCTCCATGCTTCGGGCCAGGAGTGTGAGCTTGACCTTGTTCACGTCCTCGCCGGGCCTTAGCGTGGTGACAAGTGCTGTTGCGCCCCCGAGGAGAAGGGCGCGTGCTATCTCCGGGTAGTAGATGTCATCCTCTGACATTATGCCCATTGCCCTACCCACTTCATTAAATACTACTACCTCTCTGCCAGGGCTTATTCCTAGATCCTCATCAACAGCGTTACAGCTTATCTTGCGATACTTTGTAAGCAGCGCGCCATTGGGCATTATCACTAGTGTCGTGAGGAACATCTTTGGCCCAGCTCTCTCGACTATGGGGCCAGCTATCAAGTAAATACCATTCTCTATCGCCATCATCGACAAGTACTCAAAAGTGCTACCAGGTACGCGCTCAGCCTGGTTACGGGCTATCGACTTGTTACGAGTACGTGGATAGTAGAGGAAGAAGGGGCCCGTATTAACAAAGGAGGGGAGCACCGCGACGCTTGCACCCTTTAGCGCCGCTTCTCTCACGAGCTTCCTTGCTTTCTCGAGGTTGCTCTTCTTAGCTAGGGGCTTAAGCCTCATGTGTATGAGCGCTACTGTTATGGACACACCATACCAGCCCTCCTCTATATGTAGTCAGGGAGATGCTCTATTCTCCTGAGCAGATAGGCGATGGGTGGTGTGTAGCACCTCTGCAAGTACTCTATTCATGGCTGTGCGTTAAAACCTCTTAGTCGCTTGCCCCGAGGCGATGTAGGAATAAGCTTAAATAGGAGTTGCCATCAGAGTAGCCCTGACCAAGGCTCCTCAGAGGCACTACGTGTAGGCACTAGGAGGTCATCGAGTAGTGCTCGGATAAGGACAGCAACTATGTGGCCGCAGATTCTCTCACCGCAACAAGAGCAACTAGTTTTCCTGGACTCGAGGTCTATCCGGGCCTCGCAGCTCCTGCCATCATGGTAAACGACCTCGCCAGAGACTATTCCTAGCTCCTCGTTGAAACTAGCCCATACACTCTCCCTAACAATAAGTCTCAGCGCATGGTCAGCAGAGCTGGGCGATATGTTGAGACCAGTTAGCTCTGAGAGAGCCTCTGCAACACTAGCATAGCGGTCACCCGTGATACTAGCCACCTTCTCTATGATCTCTCTGCGAAGCTCCTCGATGACCCTTAGATCGCTCCTAGTACCGCTCCATGCCTCTACGAGGCTTATGTCGCCACCACTATAGCTCAGCACACGGTCACGTAGCCTCATCATAATAGGTGCCGGAGACAATGGCCCAACAACAACAGCCTCGCCCGTATTCAGCCCTGGCAGGTTATCTAGTAGGTCTTGGCTTACCTGCTCGCTGGAGTCACGTATAGCTTCCTGGTCCCTTGGGTTAACTATTCTGAGGATTATCTGGCCCTGGAGCTGGCTCAGTACATCGGGGTCAAGTCGGCTAGGCCTCTGAGTTATAGCTACCAGGAATGCTCCGAATTTCCTGCCCTCCGAGGCTATTGTGGCAACTATGTCTCTGCTCCTCGTCTGCCTCTGAGTTCTCGGGGGAACGAATCTATGAGCCTCCTCCAGCACAACAACAACAGGGTATGGGTAGCTCTCTCCCGGTAGTCGTCTGAGGTAGCGTAGTCGTGCACTAAATACTCTGTAGAGAATATTGTAGACCAGGTGATCCTGCACCTCGGCTCTAAGGCCAGCAAGATTAATCACCGTCACGGTGCCTGGCTCAAGCAGCACGTCAAGCGGGATGGTACGAGTACCGTATACGCCTATCCTCACGAGCTCGTCAAGATATCTTATCGCGTCATAGCCTGGTGA
>JALVKZ010000190.1 GCA_027033675.1 Pyrodictiaceae archaeon
AGATCAGCTAGTACGAGCTTTCTCTCACGAGCCAGGAGAGCGGCGAGATTAGTAGCTACCGTGCTCTTACCTGTACCGCCCTTACCCCCGGTGACAGCTAGCTTGACCCTCACCGGAAACCACCCCTCTCGAGAAGCTTCTTATAGCGTGGGTCGCGGATCACGAGGCGATTAAGAGAAATATCATCCAGGTTCTTCGTCTCCTCGTATACCTGGTCTATTATCTCGGCGTACTCCCGGGGTATGCTTACTGGCTCGTTGCAGGTGTACTCGAAGCACTTCTTCTCCTCGTTGGGCATTATGCATTTCTCCTCTCCACTCTTAACCTTCTCCTTTATCTCGCCTATCTCTGGTATCACGAAGCCTGCCTCGAAGCCCTCGACACTGAACTTCGTTATTGGTTCACCTAGCCTCTCCTCAGCCATCCAATTAGCGAGTACTAGTATTCTGCTGATTCTGTAGGGGTGTATACAACCATGTCGCCATATTAGGTAGGCTATAACGTCCCGTAGGGGTATCGTGGCTCCTTTCACCCAAGTTAAAGTTAATGATTGATGTGTCTCGGGCTAAATAAGTTTTGAGCTAGAGGAGACTTAGGCATCAATTAGACTAAGACTATAAGTGAAAGAACCGATAATAAGACAGCAACTAAGCCGAAGAGCGGTGTCTGATAAAATGCTGCGGCTAGTAGGGGTCCTATCACGCTCCCTATCTCCCTCATCGCCTGGTAGAAGGTACCTCTACGCGCATAGGCAGCGTCGACGAAGTAGTTTGCCAATATGGCATCTACTATACCGAATAATATCGAGGAGGCTGCGACATAGAGCGCTATATCCCTTATAGTGCGTAGCATCGGGAAGAAGGCTACAAGCATTAGGCCCCGGAGGAGAGACAGGGAACCAGCTAGTACGGGGTTTGTTCTCTGAGTAAGCGCTATCGGTAAGAGCGTAATAGCTGTTATTACCGCGGCGTAACCGTACCCTTGCCACAGAGTCGTCAGTGCCACAACATCCCTCATATTGACTGGAAGAACAGCCATTATGTATTCTCCTACTGCGGTGGCTAATAGTGCTCCTAGCGCTACCCTCTCTGGGCTCAGGTAGCGCTGCGTCCTAGCCCTTATCGTACGGTACATGGCCTCCATAGCTCTCGGGGAACCTATGTAGCTAAGAACGCTTATGGCGTGTACGTAGCCCTTTATGTTCTCGATGTACCTGTTGAACCTGTAGTACCTTCTCTCAAAGTCAAGCACGACTGGCGGTATAGCTGCGTAATAGGCAGCTACTGCTATGAGGCCTGCTAGCATTATCTCTAGCGGCGACCACGTAACTATTCTCCTCCCGAGAGCGACGAGGACACCTCCAATGAAGAGGAGGCTAAGAATGCGCTCAATAACGTCTATTCTCACCCAGTACTTGTACTCTGTGTACTCCATCGAGGTAAGGCCGAGCGAGACGCTCAGCGAGGCAGAGGCTATAGCGTGGAAGAGGAATGCTATAGCAGCCCCTACAACGCTGTGTAGAGCAGCGAAGGAGGCAACACTAGCAATCATCGAGACCAGCGCTACGAGGCCGAGGCCCTTGTTGCACCCAGCCTCGGCACTAGGAGCCATTAAGCGACTAGCAACAAAGAACACAAAGCTCCAAGCAGCGGCTAGCAAGGCGAGCGAGGTGCCAGAGACCCCTCCCTCGTAGGCGATAAAGGTGTACAACACTATCTCTACGAGGCCTAGCAGGGCCTGGCTAACACCGCCCAGCATAACCCAGAGAGACAAGGCAGTTACAGTCCCTCATCCAGTTGGTATCGGTATAGCCGTCATCAATGATTCCAGGAAATTGCGCCGCCAAGGACATATGATTTATGAGGAGAGGCCTTACAGGGGCTAAAAAGCCCTAAGACGTAATGAATTCTAGCACTACGGGGAAGGGATCTACTGGACTGGTTTCTCGGCCTCAGCTTGCTCCTCTAGGAGCCTCAGAGCTTCTAGTAGTGCTTCTCCCTCGCCTGTGAGCGTGTTCCTACCAAGGTACTTACACGCCCTAGCTAGTACCAGGGCGTCCTTGAGCTCGTCTAGCCCGAGCCTCGTCTCCTTCACTAGCTTGGCTACATCCTCTGTTGTGCGCAGCTTCTTGACGGCCTTGAGAAGCTTGATTATGCGCGGGTTTACTGGCGTCGCTACGCCACTCGGCGCGGCTAGCACTGCTGCTTTTACTAGGAGGCCTGGCCTCGTTACGAGGACTCGGCCATCGGGCAGCGTCTCTACGAGACCCCTGGCCTCGAGCTTGCCTAGTGCATACCCTATGGCTTCCTCCTCGCCCGGGAAACTCTTCTTCAGCGCTGCTAGGCTCATGCTCCTCTTCTCGGGCAGCCTCTTGAGGAGCATCGCTTCCAGCCTAGTTACTAGTAGGCTTCTTGACGCCTCTCTGCTAGCACGCTGGAGCGCGAGACCATACTTGGTCGGGCCACCGGTGCCTAGTAGGCCTTCCTCCTGGGCTATCGGTGCCCACTCCTCGCTGAAGCCTAGACCCTGATCGGCTTCAACTAGGGTCCTGGAGCCTAGGGCTGTTGTTGCCTTGCCCTGGCTCCTCTTGAGTAGCTCCTCGCCTAGCCTCGTTAACCTGAGCACGGTTCTCTTGAGCTTCTCGTCGTACTCCTCTACTAGGAGCCCCATTGACTCGAGATGATATATTGCTAGCCCGGCGCTATAGTAGGTGAACCTCACCCTTAGCTTCTCTGCCCACTCCTTTACGAGCTTGTGGCTCGGCGCTAGCTCCGGGTTACTCTGAGCCTTCTCCCAGAGTAGCTGGATTATCTCCATTACCTTTAGCTCATCGCTGCTAATAGCTGTCGGCGTCGTTGCTATGGGTGATTGGAGGAGCCTCCAGGCCCTAAGAACGAGCCTGCCAGCAAGGGTTAGTGAGCCAGCGGCTGTTATGTACCCGATTCTTCCCAGTAGCTCGCGTATCTCCCTATCAACCTCTCTCCCAGCGAGGATGTCCTCGAGCGCGTTATAGATACCAGGGTTCAGCAGCGCCGGAGCCCCAGCGTCTATGTTTACGAGGCCGAGTGCTTTGCGGAGAAGCCTGCCAGGCCTGGTAAGGGCTCCGTAGAGGCCATTGGGTATGCTTCTCACAAAGAGCCCCATGGCCTCGAGTGTGTCCATGAACCTTGAGGAGTAGAATCGCTTCTCAGCAGGCCCCTCTGGGAGCGCTAGCAAAGCCCCAGCAATAGCCTTGGTCACCACCGGTCTCTTAGGGGCCTCGGCTAGCGCCTCGTAGACAGAGTAGCCTTCGGGGCTCAGATAGCCCTCCTCGTCGACAAAGCCCCTCTCGTCTAGGAAGCTCCGCCACTTCCCGGGGAGACGTCCACCGGCCAGCACCGAGGAGTAGAGCATCGTGTAGACACGGGAATCAAGCCAGGGCTCTGCCTCCGGCCTCCCACTGGTTCGCCAAGCCTCTACGACGCGCCTACCGTGATCAGTTACCTCGAAGACGCCGTTGCCTCGGTGCTCTAGTAGCCCCTGGCTATAGAGATCCATTAGTGCCTGTAGCGCCTCGTCTGGGCCACCGAACCTCTCCACGAATTCGCGGAAGCTGAAGCTTCCCCTATCGAGCTTCTCGTCCAGCACCTTCACCAT
>JALVKZ010000191.1 GCA_027033675.1 Pyrodictiaceae archaeon
TTGAGCTTACGGAGAATCATCGCTACGTGTGTTGAGGGCATTCTTGCTCTGCGCTCTATAATCTCCACCGGCACGTACTCGTATCTAGTCATCTCCCGCTCAATTATACCGAGTATCTTGAAGTCTCTATCAACTAGCTTCTTGTACGTAAGCGCTATGAGCACCATGGCTTGTTCTCCAGGAGCCCTAGTCCTCCCTGTTATTGTGCAGAGGCCTTGTCCTCCTGCAAAAGATTTATTCCCTTTTACGGAAACAGTATCTGTTTCGAGGAGAGCTGCGCACCAGCCTAGAAGACAAGCCTTATATACCCTCGTACACATAAGAAAGCACTTTAGAAAAAGTAATAAGGATATACAAGCGTGGGAGCTATGACATACAAGGTATGTGATGAAAAGATAAAGAAATGCCTAGAGATACTAACAGATGTAAAGAAATACACGCCCTCAGAAGAGTCATTTAACGACTTATACCTAATGCAGTGGGCAATGTTCAAAAGAAGAGTAGCATCAGCAGCAGCACATTGTATCAAAGAACTCCTGGGCAACATAGTGCAAGAAGTCTACTACATTGAGTTATCGGACTCGGATATAGGCAGAGACATAGACCTCTACATAGTACTTGACGAGAACAAGGCAGATAAGCTTGATCCACGAGAGCTCGAGGAAACAATAGAGACAATGCTAACAAAGCTAACTGAGCTAGCAAGAGTTGATATAAAGTCTTACACTAACGCGCCGTCAGTTTTTGAGGTACATACAAGCATAGGCGGGCTTTATGGCTCTAAGAAGCTACCCCGTAGCGTACGGGCAATAAAACTATATCCTTAACGCCTCCATGCATAGACTTTCCGCTCTCCAGCTCCCCTATACCCATAGACTGGCTACAGAACAGTTTGAAAACCCCCCTTGCGTGCCCATTTCTTGGAGAAAATCATTGCTAGCCAGCGACCCTGTTCAATGTCTTAAAGAAAAGTTAGAAGATAATAGAAAAGAAATCAAGTATTTGTTAAACATGCTTATGAATATGCGCATCGATCCTCCCTGGAATAGTTTTGAGTGGCAAAAGACCAAGTACATAATTGCACATAGCATAGCTTCTTGCCTCTGCCCACAGGGTTGCCAAGTCTATCTCTTGGAGATGCACGGCGGTGAGCCAAGCGGCGGCCTAGGCGATAAGGATATTGACTTAGCGGTTGCGTGCCCATCCTTATCACAAGAGGAGGTGGAGAATTTGGAGAAGGCGTTCGAGAAAATTGTTGTTGATTTTCTCTCCGAGATTCTTGGTGGTAATGTAAAGGAGAAGCTCAAAGTCCCTAATGTTGTTGAGCTTCACTCGGCAAACGAGTTTATAATAAAAAAGCACATAGAGGCTAGGGATGCTCGTTACGTTATTGATCTTTGTTAGCGGCCTTTCGCGACTATTATTGCGAAGGCTATTAGTGCGAGGATAATCACTGTTATTACCACTAATGTTGTTGTGTTACCTGTACTCGTCTTTGTTATCGTTGTTTGTTGTGTGCTTGGTTGCGCGTAACTTGTTGTGCTCGCCGTGCTGATAGTTGTCGAGGTCGTAGTTGCCGTCGTAACTTGAGTAGTTGTTGTTACCGTAGTGCTTGTAGTGGTTGTCTCTTTGGTTGACGTGGTTTTTGTTGCTTGTTGTTCTAATGGTGTTGTACTTGTTGTTTTAGTCGTCGTTGTCGTGGATGGCTTTATGGTTGTTGTTTGTAGTGGTTGGAACTTTATCTCTATGGTTTTCGTGCTTTCTTTCCCAGAGGCGTCAATGGCTATTACTGTTAGTTTTGCCTCCTTCGTCTTTACTGTTGGTGGGATGACTATACGGGCCATTCCATAGGTATATGCTGGTATGAGCGTCATCTTCTTGCCATTATACTCTAGTATGGCTGTTATCCTCTCTATGCCCCAGGCGTCGTCGCTTATCTTGAAGTTGAGCACTACCTGCCTACCTATCACCGGTTTTCGTGGATACATTCTTACTAGCTTGACACTTGGTGGCTTTTCGTCCTTTGCAGTAAAGAGTGTAACCTGGTATACTTCTCCTAGCTTGGGTGGCTTATCGGTGTAGGCGTAGAGGACGCAGCCCAGTGGTGTGCACCGTATCTTGTAGTGATCGAGGTTCTTCAGGTAGAGGCCTAGTTTCTTGCCGTACCAGTCCTTTGGCACCGGTAGCGCTACTATTGTTTTCTTCATTAGCACTATTATGTTGGGGTCGTTTACGCTGAGCATCGTTGTGACTGCTTTACTGGTCTGGACTAGGTCGGCTTCAACTTTCTCTAGGTTGAAGCTAGCGTGCCTACTCCAGGGCTTGCCATCTCCTAGTATCTCTACACTACCCGTCACGGGGTCTACCTTTATGACTCGGAAGCCATGGTAATCTCCTGGCCTAACGCTTCCACCGGTTGCAGTGGTTACTATGTAATATATCTTAGTACCATCTGTCTTGTTGACTTCTGCGTATGAGTCTAGATGTATGTGGCCGGAAAGGACCAATGTTACCTTGTCCTTTGCCTCGAATATACCCTTGACTAATTGCTCGAAGGCCTCCTTGTTGCCCTTCACCCAGCTAGAGTAGACATAGGGATACTTGCTATTCGGCTTCTTGGACAATAGTATGTTTACAAGGTCTTGCCAGGTCTTTGCTCTGAAGCTGTGAGGTATATCGTTGTAGACGAAGGCAAAATGCGGGTGATGGAACAACACTATCTTAACCGGCTCCTTGCTCTCTGCGAGTATTGTTGAAGCCCATTGGGCTTCGCCGGAGTCTATGTATCCATCACCACCGCTGTCTATTCCGACGATGCGGTATAAGTTATAAATGCTAAGCGTGAAGTTAAAGGGTCCACGATACACCTCGAAGTTCTTTGAGCCTCCTACGTGGTCGTGGTTACCTGGTATATTTATTATTGGCTTGTTTAGGAGATAATCTGTTGTAATGCTCTCTCTGTACTCTATGACTCTTGCTGTGTCGGCTGTGTCACCGGTATCTATTACTATGGTGTTGTTCGGCAAGCCAAGCGTGACTAGATCCGCTGCTAGGTCATAGTTTGCAGCAGCTCTGCCATTAGAGTTTATTACTCCGAAGTGCCTATCAGTCACGTGTACTATCATTAGCTTCGAGAAATCAGAGACCGTGCCCACATAAACCGCGTGTGGCTCACCGATAGCTTTGCCCTTCTTTGTGACAATTACTAGATCGTATATTCCATGGGGCGCATCCTTAGGTATGGTAGCGATATAAGTATGTGCTCCTTTCTCCGCGAACTTGCACTCACATGAATACCCGTAGCCATTATCAATGATTATTTTCGCTGGTTTAATGCCCTCTGCAACAACTATGTGGAGACTGCCTCCGGGAGTAACAAATGCTGGTGACGCTAGCCTAGGATAAACTATATCACCGTAAGCTGGCTCTGCGATAAGACTAGGCTTAGGAATTGTTATAGTTACTTGTTTTTCCTGTCCAGTCGCGTTCGCGATCAAGGGGAGGAATGGAATTACTAGGAGAGCTATTATTATGAAACTCTTTACTT
>JALVKZ010000192.1 GCA_027033675.1 Pyrodictiaceae archaeon
CGCCTTTCTCGTTTGCCGTGTACTTTAAGTGTAGTATATCATCTATGCCATTTATGGTGACTATTGCCCCTGCTAGTGTTTTTCCGCGTGTATTGAGTATGGTTAGTTCGTACTTGAACGACGTCCTCATTATCTTTAGTACTAGTGGCTTGCTCTGAGGCTTAACGTTCTTCTTTAATGGCTTGTATACGTTGTGTTCTGAATCTATGCTAATAGTTGAGCCGTTAAGTAGCAACGGTACCGTTAGTGTCCTTGGTTTGCCCCTAGGTAGAGAGGCTACAGTTTTCCCGTCAAGGGTTATGATTATATTATCGATTATGGCTCCTCCCCTGGATAGGGGGTCTATAATGGTTATGTTAGTGAGCCTTCGTAATCTCTCTACCTTTATTCTAATAACTTGGTTCTCTACTCCTGTTACCTTGCTACAATAGGTTGCTGGCTTGTATAATTTGAAGCCTAGGTACTCGGCTAGAGGGACAATATGGAAGCAGTAGTACCCTATTGGTAGGAATAATTCGTATATTGGAGCAGTTGAGTTAACTATTTTAAGTGGTGTTGTTGAATTAGCGGGGTACACCTCTAATATGTGTTTAAGGGATTTGTTTGTTGGTGCTACTATATGGATTGTTACTGAGTGCTCGAGTTGTTGTAACAGTACACTGTACAGAATTGAAGTGGATTCTGTCCCGAGGTATATTTGTTTTCTTATATCTTTAAAGAACTTGCCATATCCTAGTGCCGGAATATCCCTTATTTCTATCGTTGCAGCTCCTCGATATAGTGTTTTGAAGCTAATATCGATGGGTGCCTTTGAGGGAGCCATTACTATGTAGTTGAAAAGGATTTTCTTGTTAATGTAAACAGTTATGTTAAGCCTGTCAAGAACTTGTATATTCTTTGCAGCCTTGCTGAACTTCGGTATTAATCTTATTGTTACAATTACAGGTTTCCGACTTATAGATATTTTCACGAATGTATCTTTTGCGATACTTACGTTAACTATTTTTGTTTCGTAAAGAGTACCCTTTGGATCAATTATTCTTACCAGGTACGTTCCCGGCACTAGGTCCTTTATTACAATTGATTTTGCTTTAGCGGGGTACATTACCCTTCTAGTGCTATTTCTCTTAGTATCTATAAGCGTAATTTCAAGATTATGTAAAGGAGGGGTATTGGAGTACCCATCAACAATTGAGAGCACCATTTTATGGCGAACATATGGTAATGTGACGTTTACGTCATCGTATTTTATTTCCACGTTGCTGCAGTTTATGTGAACGAGTCTTGCTCCATATAGTTCCTTATTTAGAGGTACTATGAGCGCGTCTACTGAGCCGTAGCTTATGCATGGTATCTTTGCTTCTCCATTAATGGCTGTGATTTTTGTACTGAGTAGTGTAACATTATGATAAGTAAGGTTTGCCTCAACTGTATAGTTTCTTATTACTTTGCCGTCTGGATTGTATACGATTACCTTTACGTACCCCACCATGTAGTCATAAATATTCTTGATACACTTGAGTCCTTGTATGGCCTTGTCCATATTAGTAATAATTGTTAGGCCTTTTGGCGACGAAACAGCTACGTAAAGCATGGGCTTTGCAGAGATGTATCCTATTTGTGCCCCTTCAAGGGATAGCCATGGGGTATTATAGCTAGAGAGAGTCAATATAGTTGGAGGTTGTAATTCTCTTATAAATGCTATTTGGATGTTATTGCTTTTGCTTATTGATAGTACTAGGTACCCCTTGGTATACTTTGTAATTGCCATAGAGCTTACAGTGTTCCGAAGAGGGAGGCTCCAGGCTAGGTTGTATGTATTGTTCTTCATAAACGCTATGTATATTTTGTTTTGTGAGGCAAATGCAACTAATTTGTAGTCTTTGCTGAGTACGAGTTGCTCGGCTTCTACTCCGTCATAGAATCGCCATAAATTAGTTAACGGTTTTAATGTGCTCATGTTATATACTAGTACAGCTACGAACTTGTCGTGGGTAAATACCTTGGAGTTTGCACCAGTAACCCATATGTAGAGATAATTATTTGATATGTATGCAGCTAATAATCTTATATTTCCTAGTTTCTGGGAACTTGACTCCGGTAATACTACTTCTCTTGGCGGAAACCCTGGCCCTATGAGTACAAAGTATCGTGCTTCAAGAGGCTCGGGACAAGTTGTTATACTATTATTCGAGAACACTACCGGGCCTAAATGTAAAAACGTGTTCGCTTCAGCCTTTACTTGAATCGTTGGACCCTTTATACAAACGGGGCCCTGCTTAAGGAATAACGATAAGTTATACGAGCCAGGCAAAAGAAGTAAAGCAGCTGTGCCGTTAAATACTTGTGCAAAAGGTGTTGTTATAGACTTCTTTTTTACTAAACCTATAAGTTGTCCATTCTTGACTAATGTGTCATTATTCCATAGTAATAGAATCTGTGCCTTAACATTATATGCTGCTGCTTCTTCTGCCACATTTACATAACTATAGTTAAGCCCGTTTCGGTAAACAGGTATGATATCAAATATATGTCGTCCCTCTCTCTTATCCTTGAGAAGAGTACCTACTAGGATCCTTTCTTCGAACCAGCCATTTTCGTCGTATTTTACTGCAATAAGGGCCTTGTCGGTCAAAATAATAAATGATTTTTCCCCTACAGGGTATATTTTTAGAGGCTTTCCGCGCAGAGCTAATTGGATTTGTTTACCTGAGGCAAAGTCGTATATTAGTATTGTTTCTCCGTAAACTATGCCTATCGATGACGGGGTCAACTTGTTATCTACGGCTACGCAGCACGGCTTAGAAGGCACGGAGATATTTATGAGGGGATCCATACTTGGAGGAATTGTAGTATTTATCTTTACTAAGGCTATATAGTTTCTCCCGTCCTTTGTTATGCCTAGAAGATAACTATTATCTGACAGTTTTTCGAACATGTAGATGTTACCAATATTAATTGTGAGGCCAAATGGCTTGTCAAGTGTGCTTCTATTAGCGTTTGTGACGAGAGAGTATGTAGAGATAACTAGTGTTGCCAAAGTAAGAGTCAATGCGATGCTCTTTGCAAAGCTTGTCTTCATCCCCTGGCCCTCAGCAGAATCTGCTCTCCTTGGATTATGGGCTTTGCTGCTGAAAAGTTTTAAAGATTATTGGACGTGCAGTACTTAGCATCGGAGAACGCGAGGAAACCTAAGAGGATGGAGCGAATACCTTCTCGTAAGGATAAATAGTGTTTATCACTTATCGCATTAACGTTTAGAGAAATGTTCACGGTTTATGGGATGACAGGAAGAAGTCTGTAAGGGGTTTGTTCGTGGTCAGACTTCCATCAATAAGGATAAAGGGTATAAGCCTACGCAGAAAACGCGTGAAAAAAGCAACGGAGAGCATAGAGGGCGAATTACCTCCGATTGAGGAACGTAAAGCTATAGTCTTTAAAAGTTATAGAGAGTTTAAGGAGATAGAGTCGTATCCTCTCTACGAGCCTTGGGCTTATGCTCGTATATTACAGCACAAGGTTACAGGCGAAATCCTTTACT
>JALVKZ010000193.1 GCA_027033675.1 Pyrodictiaceae archaeon
TCTAGGCTTGTCTTCCAAGAGCTTTCCAGGGACGGAGTAGTAGATGTTCTCGCGAGGGCAGGGTGCGTGGTAACCTATGGCACTTGTGGTCCATGCCTTGGTGCTCACTTTGGCCTACTAGGTGAGGACGAGATCGCTGTCAGCACTAGTAACCGGAACTTTGTTGGGAGAATGGGGCACCGCGACTCCAAAGTCTACTTGGCCAGCCCGTTAACCGCTGCTGCCTCGGCGGTTACGGGTAGAATAACTGACCCGAGAAGCCTCATCTAAGAGCAATTCATTACTCCAAGGAGGTTGAGCCAAGCCATGAGCCTAATTGTTCGTGGCAAGGCATGGGTCCTAGGAGACAACATTACTACAGATCACATCATTAGCGGGAAGTACAAGTATAGCAAGATGGGGCACCTAGAAGACATGCTCCCCTACGTGTTCGCCGACGTCATTCCCGGGTTCTACGAGAAGGTGCGCCCCGGCGACGTAATAGTTGCTGGCGAGGGCTTTGGATATGGGAGCAGCAGAGAGCATGCTGCGAGGCTACTAAGAATGATTGGCATCGGGGCTATTGTGGCTAAGAGCTTCCACAGAATATTCTACAGGAACGCTATTAATTCCGGACTACCCGTCATAGTTGCTAAGAGAATCCCCGATGCCACAGAGCAGGGAGACATCGTTGAAGTCAATGTGGAGGAGGGCATAGTGACTAATGTTACGCGGAGCATCGTGGAGAGAGTAGCTGGGCTAGAGGAGCCATTGCTCAGCATACTTAGAGCAGGCGGGCTTGTTGAGTATGTCAAGAGGTATGGGAGGCTGCCGTGGTGAGAAAGAGTTGCCCCAGTACCGCGTGGTGCTTGTGCCCGGCGACGGTGTCGGTCCCGAGATAATGGTTTTCGCCGAGAAGCTGCTCTCGAGTATAGAGGGCATAGAGCTTATCCGCATAGAGGCAGGACTAGCCTACTATGAAAGGACGGGGCAACCCTATCCCAGCGACTTCGAGGAACTAGTACTAAGCGCTGATGCTGTCATTAAGGGGCCCCTGGCTACTCCTAGCCGAGGCGGGTATAGGAGTATAACGCTCCGGCTAAGGAGGCTACTAGGTATCTATGCTGATGTCAGGAGATTCGAGACGAGGACCTCGAGCTTAGTGGTTGTACGTGAGAGTTCTGAGGGAATATATTCTGGTGTCGAGGGCGTGTTCGGTGACGCGGCTGTAGCGCTAAAGGTTGTTACGCGGAGAGCCGCGCAGAGAATAGCTAGGACCGGGTTCGAGCAAGCAAAGAGACTAGGGTATAGCCGGGTAATAGCTGCGCATAAGGCTACTGTTCTCCGCGCAACCGATGGATTATTCCTGGAAGAGTTCTACAACGTCGCAAAGAATTACCCCGGCATAGAGGCTCTGGACTTATTGGTTGATAGCACTGCCTACCACATTGTCAAGAACCCTAGTGGGCTCGGCGTAGTTGTTACACTTAACCAGTATGGGGACATCCTGAGCGATGTAGCGGCAGCTGTTGCTGGCAGCATAGGCTTGTTTGCCTCAGCACAGTTCGGGGAGAAAGGAGCACTATTCGAGCCTATTCACGGGACGGGTATGGATATTGCTGGCAAGGGGATCGCTAACCCCGTATCGGCTCTGAGGGCCACGCAGTACCTCCTAGAGTACCTTGGCCGAGAACATAGTAATCAAGAACTATTAGCCATCGCCGAGGCGCTCAGCAAGTCAATAGACGAGGTAATATGGGAGAAGAGAGTAGTGACACCCGACCTAGGTGGAGACTATTCAACGAGAGAGGTTGGCGAAGCCATTCTCTCCGAGCTAGCCACACAAGTACCCGAATTAAAGCCATAACGTACAAGAACTCGGCACTGCTTCAAGCGAACATGACTACCTCCTTTTCCGCTATAAGACTAAAACCTGCTACGTGGCTCTCTAAACAAGTTGGGGAATAAACATGTCTGCCTCGGAGAGCGTCTACATGATTAGCGCCGAGGAGGCTAGGAGGATTAGGAGGAGCATGGCTGACTGGGACTTCATAGAGAAGCAGCCACCAAGGATAAAAGAAGCACTAAAATACTACATAGAGACAGGTGACCTTTACGTAGCATCCCGTATAGCTGGCCTAACCATAGAGGAGTTCAATGAGCTACGCATAAAGGCGAGGATACCTAATGTCGCGTAGCACGTTTGCGATAGCAGATACTTGTTTCCTTATAGACTGGGCCCGTTATAGGCGTAGAGATATTCTTTTCCAGCTCTTCCGCGTAGTATTTGTCCCGGAACAGGTACTGAACGAGGTTAAGTCCGAGAACACAATAGCGTGGATTGCGCGTGGTCTCGCACAGGGAGCCCTAGCACTCTACACACCTTCATCCGATGAGATTGAGGAGGCACATAGACTTATCGAACAGAGCCACCTTCATCCACAGATGCCGTCAATGGATCTCCCAGAAGCCCTATGCCTAGTTATCGGGAAGAGAAGAGGCTACATAGTATTGACCGAGAATCGTGCAGCCCTATTAGCGCCACGGCTTCTACGAGAGCTGAGAGACGTAAAGGTGTGGAGGGCATTAGAGATACTCCTGGAAGCTACAAAGAGGGGAATAATACAGCCAGATTGCGACAATCCTCGCAGCATTTTCGACGAGTATAGCAATGACACGCTACACATATTCCCCTCTAAGGCGCTAAATAAAGCTGTAGAGGAGGTAGAGAGGCTATGCAAGCAGAGCTAGCCGAAATTCTCGAGGAAGAGGAGGAGGCTAGGAGGATTAGGAGGAGCATGGCTGACTGGGACTTCATAGAGAAGCAGCCACCAAGGATAAAAGAAGCACTAAAATACTACATAGAGAGAGGCGATATAAGAACCGCTGCTAGGCTTGCTGGTCTCTCCCTGGAAGAGTTCCGCGAGCTACTAAGAAAGGCCCGGATACCCGTCGTGGTATAACTGAATCCCTATACATTGTCTCCGTTATAGCCTTATTCCTAGTTGTCTTTCTGCCTCGCATAGGACGTAGTGGAGCACACTCCACGCCTTGAGGGACATGTTTATCCTTAACCGGTACCTGCGTGTAGCGAGACGGAGTACTTTCTTGTTGAAGTCTCCCCGCGGGAACATTCCTACGCCTATGGGCAGCTCTTCCTGGATTGCCTCCTCTACTATGCGGCTGATGGGCTTGGGCTCACCTCTCTCCCAGAGTAGTATAAGACCTCCTAGGCGTCTCACTAGCTCCTCTAAGCTATCAGCTGCTTTCTCGATAAGCGGCTCCTCGCTACCGGGTGGGAGCTTATCGTGGATTAAGAGCTGTGCCATGAGGCCCTTGAATCTGTCATAGTGCTTTGGTAGCCTAGTCTCGGGTCTGACGTAGTAGACCCGGTTATCCCTCACATGTACATAGGTCTCTAAAAGGCCTCGCTGATTGAGCAGGCTATCTTGTATCAGTAGTAAGGAGAAGTGTACTATGTCAGGTCTACCACGCTTCCACTTCTCCTCTAGCCGGGCCATAGCATAGTAATGATACGTCTTATCTAGTAGGGTCTC
>JALVKZ010000194.1 GCA_027033675.1 Pyrodictiaceae archaeon
ATGCTGGCGTGGTACGGGCTATTGAGGGTGTTAGCTTCTGCATCGAGCGCGGCGAGACCTACTGCCTTGTGGGTGAGACGGGATGCGGTAAGTCGGTTACATCGCGTGCCCTTACCAAGCTTATACTACCGCCTGGTAGGATTGAGAAGGGCAAAATCTACTACTACCCTGATCCCGGTAGGCGTATAGATATCCTAGCGCTTAGCGAGGAAGAGGTTAAGAAGATACGTGGCAACGAGATAACGTATATCTTCCAGGACCCTGGCACAGCCCTTGACCCACTCTATACTATTGGGTACCAGATAGCTGAGACTATGCTAGTTCATGGTAGGGTTAGGAGAATCAAGGAGGGCATACCGTATGCCGTGGAGTTGCTCCGGAAAACCCTTATCCCCGATCCCGAGAATCGTGTAAAGGCTTATCCGCATGAGCTTAGTGGTGGTATGAAGCAGAGGGCGGTAATAGCTACTGCTCTCGCGAATAACCCGAAGCTAGTAATAGCTGATGAGCCCACAACTGCTCTTGATGCCACTGTGCAGGCCCAGATAATGGAGCTATTGCGCAAGCTCAAGAAGGAGGAAGGACTTACTATACTATTGATAACTCATAACATGGGCCTTGTCGCGGAGATGTGTGACCGAGTAGCAGTAATGTATGCGGGAATAATCGTTGAGGAGGCTCCAACAGAGGAGCTATTCAGGAACCCGTTACATCCCTACACGAGGCTACTGTTGAGAGCTGTGCCTAACCCGTTAAGGAGAACAGAAAAACTCGAGTCAATACCGGGGACTGTGCCCAACCTGATATACCCGCCGCCTGGATGCAGATTCCACCCAAGATGTCCACACGCCATGGATATCTGTAGAGAGGAACGGCCACCAGACATATGGGTTAATGAGAACCACCGCGTAGCGTGCCACTTGTACACCGGGAAAGCGAGCCTACCTGGGTAATAGGGGGTGGACATAGCCTTGGCTCTTGTCTCGGAACAGTATAGTGAAGAATACATGGAGGCCGCTAATGCGCTTAGCAGGCTCTTCCCGGGCGAGGAGCCCCTAGTGATCGCTTATCACTTGAAGAAGTATTTCCCAGTAAGAGGTATATTCCGTGTCGTTGGCTACGTGAGGGCTGTTGACGATGTATCGTTCATTATACCCAAGGGTAAGACTCTGGGACTGGTCGGGGAAAGTGGTAGCGGTAAGACAACTGTTGGACGATTATTATTAAAGCTCATTGAGCCTACGGGGGGCAAGATATACTTCGAGGGCCAGAACATAACAAAGCTCCGTGGCAGGAGACTCAAGGAGTTCCGTAAGAAGGCGCAAATGGTGTTCCAAGACCCCTATGGCAGCCTTGACCCACGCCAAACAGTCTACGACATAATAATGGAGGCCCTAAAGGTACACCACATGGTCCCCGACGACCCCTACTCCTACATAGTGAAGCTACTCGAAGAGGTAGGACTCAACGAGACCCATGTTTATAGGTATCCTCACGAGTTTAGTGGCGGGCAGAGACAGAGAATAGCAATCGCTAGAGCACTAGCTGTTAACCCGGAGTTCCTTGTACTAGATGAGCCGACCTCTGCTCTCGATGTATCGGTGCAGGCGCAGATACTAAACCTGCTCAAGGAGCTACAGCGCTCAAGGAACCTCACGTACTTATTCATAAGCCACGATCTAGGCGTTGTAAGGTATATGAGTGACTACATAGCCGTGATGTATGTCGGCAAGATAGTTGAACTAGGCCCAGCTGAGGAGGTATTCGAGAAACCGCTTCACCCATACACGCAGATGCTGCTGGCCTCGATACCGATACCAGATCCCGAGCTAGCTAAGAGAAAGCCCGCGATAAAGGTTGTAGGCGAGCCGCCGAGCCCGATGAACCCGCCGCCTGGATGCAGATTCCACCCAAGATGTCCTAAGGCCTTTGATCGCTGTAGGAGAGAGGAACCACCACTTGTCGAGGCAGAGACTAATCACTGGGTGGCGTGCTGGCTATACAAGGCCTAGCTCCCTGGCCTCGCTAAGTGCTTTTCTACACTCCTCGCCATAGATGTGGAGACATAGCCTTATCGAGCCAAGTGCGTAGTTATCGGCGTTTTTCTCGCTTCCAGCGAACTCTGCCTTAGCGCTACGCAGATGGTGATAGAACTCGTGGAGAACAACGAAGGGGTCACGGTACTCACGGGAACTACGCAGGCATATCAGCCTACGCCTCGGCTCATAGCATCCTAGTGCACGGGCATGTCTCTTAGGCAGCCCCACTTTTAGGTGGGGGGCAGGGACACCATAGTACTCGGATAAACGCCTCAACGCCTCCTCGGCGCTTCCTCTCAATATGAGCAACACGGCATAGGCGCGCAAACCAGCCTCGTAGCCATCCAAGCTCTCCACCGCTCCACCGTCTCCTCGAAGACGATGATGGGGTGAGAAGACCCCGGCCCCGCCTCCTCCTCGAAAAGCGGGCCCTCCTCGGCCCTGTCAGCGGAGCCTCCCATGTTAACCCTATTATCTCCTCACTGAAGAGCCTTATTTCCCCTAGATGAGGAGAAAACGAGACTGATTATCAGCGGCATTGGCCTTGTATAGCCCTCCCGGCAATACTGGTACGTGGCGTCTCCGGATACGATGACTGAGGAAGGAGGTTGCAGAGCCGTGGCTTCTGGGCTCGTGAAGGGCTTAGTGCACACGAAGAGGTTCGTGGTTAGAGAGGAGCATGCTGCTAGTCACCTAGGCTCTGGCGATGTTGCTGTCCTCTCTACTCCCTCCATGATTCTCTTCATGGAGTCTACTGCGCTTGAGCTCGCGCAGAAGTACTTACCAGAGGGTAAGACCACGGTTGGGATAGGCGTTGATGTGAGGCATCTAAGAGCTGCTCCTATTGGGGCTGAGGTAGAGGTACGTGCAGAACTACTAAGTGTTGATGGCAGGAGGCTCTTGTTCTGGGTAGAGGCGTGGTGGAATGGCAAGAAGATAGGGCACGGTGTGCACGAGCGGACTATTGTTGACCGGGAAGAGTTCCTTGCTAGGCTGAGAGAGGAGCTTGGCCAGAGAAAGGAGTAGGAATGCATTATTATTCTCTGCTGAAAAAGGCTTATCGGCGAAAATAATTAGGAGAGCGTGGTAGAGTTCTTATCGAGTTTCACTTCTTGACTATTTTTATCTCGACCGGTACTATGTATGGGTGCTTTGTCCAGCTCATCTTTACGATTCCTATTACCGCTACCTCCACTCCCTCGGGGGGTGCAGTGCCCTTGCACTGATATGGCGAGTAAGCTGCCACGTATATTCTACCCGTGCCGTCGTCGAGTACCCAGTCGCTCTTCGAGACTGGCGGTGCGTAGTCTAAGCCTTTCCAGAGCAGTGACTTGCCCCGGATAATTACTGCCTTGTCTAGGAAGTTCTCCGGCTTGCTTGTTATCTGTGCTATTGTCGCAGCCATGGGCTTGGGTGCCGAGGCTATTTCCTTCAGCGTCTTAGCGTCGAAGGCCTTTATTCTCGCAACGGGGTTAGTGGATGAGACACTGTATAGT
>JALVKZ010000195.1 GCA_027033675.1 Pyrodictiaceae archaeon
AACTCAGCGACAATAGCTGGTCCAGAGCCTGCTACAGCCGTCCAGGCATCCATTAGTTCCTCGGATACCTCGTAGACCTCGCCGAAGCAGCTAAGCATCCTCCTCACCTCCTCAGCGTGCTCAGAGCCTGGAGGAGAATAGAGCCCAGTAAGGCTCTCCCGGATCCTTATGTTAAGGTTAGGCATCGCACGATGGATCTCAGCCCCCGGTAATGCTTCGCGGAGCACACGGGTAGAGATAGCAGCCATAACCGAGACAACAACTTTGCCCGCGACCTCTCCCTGAATATCTCTCGCTACGGCTGGAAACTGGTAGGGCTTCACAGCCAAGAACACGTAGTCGGACTCCTGAACAACGCACTTATTACAACTGGTTGCATTGAGACCCATTGAGCGGAGACGATTAAGGGTCTCAGGGCTACGCGCCGTCACTTTTACTGCCGCACCACACTCCTTCAGTGAGAGGGCTATTACTGAGCCTACCTTGCCACCACCAATAACAGCTACTCTAGTATCTTGGAAGACTCATCCCACGATACACCAAGGCTCCAAGGGTGGGGAGGAGGTATAAAAGCGTTATTACTTTCTCACGTGTACCAGTCCGAGCTTCTTTAGGAGCAACGCGTACTCGAGCCGGGGTCTCATGTACCACTTGTCCTCAAAGGGGTCGTAGAGCTCGTAGGGGAAGAGGAACACTATTGTCCGGTAGCGTACATATATGTTGAGGTCACAGCCTTCCCGGATCAATATGTCCGAGAGAGCGCCACTCATCACCGCCCCAGCCATTGCCCCTATCTTTGAGTAGTAGAGATATGTTAATTCACCGGTAGCCGCTAGCGCGCCATAGAGCGTATCAGTACAGTGCTTATCCGTGCTAATAAACCGGGCGTAAACTATACCCGCGTTCCGGGACAAAGCTCTCGGCCTAAGAGCAATACTCAGGGCATACGCTCGCAGAATGTACGGAAAGAGAACTCGAGCAACTCACACACCAAGAACTCCACGACCTAGTCTCGACTGCCATGCCTGGCCGTGAGAAAATAATCGAGAAAATCTACTGGAGGAGCAGAGAAGAGGAAGCAATGGCTAAGCAGACTGAGCTAGGTTCACTAAAAACCAAGTTCCTTATCCAGTAATCGAGCAGAAAGGTAATAGGGCTACACTCTTCATATAGCATTAATTATGTTATAACCTTTAACACTACTCGGGGCAGCACGGGTTCAATGCATTATTAGTTTTATTAATGATTCTAGATACTTTGAGGCATCTATGCTCTCTATAGGTCTAAGAGAATAGCATAGTAATGAGCCCATGAATATCCTTATCTTAGCTACCTTTTCTTTATTCAAGGGTTCTCCGAACACCCTTCTCGCTATTTCTCTAACATAGCCAGTACATAGCTTGTCTAGAAGCATTCTTATCTCGGTATAGGTGTTTTCTAGGCTTATTGTCTGCAACAATAAACTAGCCATAAGAGATGAGCTATATTTTCGCAAGTACCTAGAGCCTATGCATTCCAGGAGACCCTGGGCCCCCAGATCCTCTTGACCCAGACACCCCGATACAATGTCTAGGGGAAGTACGTGCTTAGCGACCTCGAGTACCAGGCTATCCTTTGAGCCAAAGTACCATAGTATGAGGCTCTTAGATACCCCGGCCTCAAAAGCGATAAGTGATAACGGTGCACGCTGGAAGCCATGGAGTGCAAATACACGTGTAGCTACCTCCACTATGCATTTCCTCGTATCATTTGCACTAGTACAACCCCTAAGCGTCTTCATTGATAACACGGCTCGCTTGACTAGAACTGTGCAAGAATTAAAACAAAAAGCTGAGAGCTGTACAGCTTCTGGATAAAGAGGGACTGCTGCAACAGTCGGTCCTGTTACCTGGCTGGGGTCGTTATTGCTATCATTTCTCGGCGAGGCATTCTTAGTGCCTTTCCGAGATATGGTAGCGCCCATAGATATAGTATTGCTATTACGGGCTGTATCGCTGGTACTAGTGCTGCTGGGATTGCTGCTGCCGCTCCTATCGCCATGACGCTTACTGCTGCTGCTACGCTCTCGTTCTTCGTTAGGGATATGAATGTTATTGCTGCGTGATCCTCGTAGCTTAGGTGCATTAGCTTCGTCACGGCTATGACCGAGGCTATTACCGCGCCATATACTATGCCTTGTAGACCTAGTATATCTGCTGCAAGCATCGGTTTCTTTACTAGTAGTCCCGCCTTAGCCGCTATTAGTGTACCTACTAGGAATAGCATCGCTAGCATTGTCCATAGGCTTAGATATGGCTTTATCTTCTTGTCTATCTTGCCCTCTATGCACTCAAGCGCGTCCTCTATATGGGATAGTGCTTCCTCGAGGCCGGATAGATGTGTCTCGATCTTCTTGCATGGTAGCTCTATCTCGGTACTCCGGAGCACTTTCTTGGCTCTTCTCTTTACGAGGTAGTATCGTGTTAGCTGTCCTAGTATGAAGGGTGTGAGCAGTGCCAGGGCTACCGACTCTCCGAGAACAGTGACGGGTACTGATACTGAGACCGTTCTCGCGTAGAGGCCTACATAGGCTGGTACAACGCCTAGGGCACCGATTATGCTTATTATGGCTAGAAGTGTTGCAAACTCTATGTTACCTTCTGCTAGCAATACATATGCTATAGAGGCGCTTGATGCTGGTACGCTGTTAGCCGCTACGAATCCTATTGATATGGGCTTGTTTGGCAAATAGCCTGCTACCAGCATTGCTGTTAGGGGCCCGACGCCGAATATTATGATTAGGGCTATAATTGTTTCTAGCTTCTTTGTTGCTAGCTCTGAGCCAAATTTCTCGAGCTTTAGCTGCACCATCGAGGGGAATAGTGTCAGTATGGCCAGGGTTATGATCATGTTCTTCATTAATGGTTTATGAGTCTTGATGAACCCTGCTGCGCTGTAGCCTATTGGTAGTGCTAGGATTATTGCAATTATAACGTATAGTAGGAGGTATTTTCTTAGGTGCTCGGCTAGTTTGAGTGCTTTGCCGTTTGCCATACCTTTTCGCCTCCTAGAAGACCCAGATATTAACTGGCCGGTTAGTTAATTTTAATTGTTTCCACCATACACAGCCCAAGCGATATTAAACAAGGAAGAAAAAAGATTAAAACAACGAAAAATAATCAATCAACAAAACAACGAAAGAGTGAAATAAATCACAGACTTGGAGGAATACGCCCTAGAAGGCCCCGAGGCCAAGCCACGAGGACTGTCACGAGCAACGCTAGGACAAGTAGTATTAGCGATACCGTGCCGCTTATGGGAAAGCTCACAGCTGCTAGGAATAAGAGGATGTAGTTTAGCGCCGTGTAGCGCCTTGCTGTCGGTATCCCAAGGATTATCGGTACCATCATTGGCGCGTGTATCAGTATATGCTGGGTCACGAATCCTATCGTGGTCATGTGTATGAATATGTAGAGAAGCTTGTATATATCCGGTGACCCGGAGTACATGAGACTAGAGGCCAGCACAAGTACCACGTAAATCGCTGCGAACACGT
>JALVKZ010000196.1 GCA_027033675.1 Pyrodictiaceae archaeon
AGTCCAACACCTATAGCAACCACTATGACTATTATCGCTACCAGCGCAGCAATCCTACGCCCATCCATTGCACGCAACCAGTAACACCCCGCACCCATAGCCCCTTACGGGCTTAAAGAGCGTTGAATGAATACTCTCTTTTACCATTCAACACACCGGATTAGAGGAGGGTTTAAAACCGATATGCTGCAGGTTAATCAATTCTGCAATATCTGTCTCTGGTTATACTAGCTCTTTATTGCTCGCAGAACTGGCTATACTACTTTAGCCCAGCAGAGCTACTAGCGTGGACGACAAGGAAGGGAGGGAACAAGGAGACTTGGAGATAGGCGTTGGAGAACCCGAAGAGTGGCTGCGACCATACCTAGAGACGGTGATGGAGAAGCTAAGCCGTGCAGGGTACAAGCTTCAAGATAAACCATTCAATTACTTATTCGCTGCTATAGCCGCTGCCCACATATCAGGGTACGACCCCGTCTACGACTACGTTGTCGCAGCATACTATGACCTAATAGACCTAGTAGAGGAGGCCGAGCCCCTAGCTACACCTCGTTGGAGGAAAACCTTCTACGAGCTACAAGACGAGGTAGAAGCCCTAGCAGCATTCGAGGAATCTCTCTCCAGCAGCGAACAAGTCTTCATAGCTGAGCCTATCCTAGCTGGTGCAGTCCTCGCTATGTCGTCTCGGCAGGGCGAAATGACTAGGTGGTACAAGTCGGGCCTTCTCAGAATCCCTGGCCAACAAGTACTGATTAACCCGGCTAAGAAGTCAAAAATTCTCGTGCCCCGGAGTCTCTTCTTACTAGCAGTTTCTGGGCTCAGCTCAGAGAGCATTTACCCAGGCAACGAGCGTATTGCTGTACTACCAGACCCCGCCTATGTGAGGAAGACGATACTTGACAGCCACGCTCCTCTAGCCTACTTCAGAGAGACAGTGATGGAGGCTATATCTAAATACGTGAGGCTAGCAACACAGCTCAGGAACGATATTAAAAAAGCATGTAAGACCCAGGGAGTACTCGTGATAAAATACATGTTCTACTCTCCCTCGATGTATAGTGCGGAGTACCTCTGCTAGCTCTTCGTCGCCACGGTTATCTCGCTTAGTCTTATCCAGGGCATATAGACGCCTGGATAAGGCTTCTCAACCAGCTTCCCTACCAGTTCCACGTTATTCATTATCTCCTTGTACATGTTGCCTGATATAACAGCTCCTTGGACCCATCCCTTAGGCTCACCGTTCTCATAGAGAATGGCGGGGTTCGCCAATACGCTGTACTCGCCAGTATCGGAGTTAGCTGTATGGGCGCCCTGCACCTGGTAAATTACGAGTACTCTTCCCTCCAGCAGCTCGTCAGGCGATGCATCGCCTTGCTCCACTATTATGTTAGTGAATCCTGGTGATGGTTTTGAGGCATAACCAGCCCTAACAGCGTTACCAGTACTCTCCTTCCCTGCTCTCCGTCCCCAGTATGTGTCGTAGATGAAGTCCTTGACAACACCCTTTTCTACGAGCACCTTACGGGAAGTAGCTACACCTTCGCCGTCAAATCTCCATGTGTTATCGCCTCCCTTAAGGACACCGTCATCCACTATTGTTATCTTCTCGGAGAGGTGCTGCTGGCCCACCTTGTCGGCGTAGAAGCTTCTTCCCTGAACCACTATGTCTCCCCTAAGCGAGTAAAGAACCGTGGGTGCTAGAAGCTCGTAAAGTACACCGGGGCTAAGAACAACGGTATACTTGCCCGTCGCTACTCCCTCTGCCCGCTTTGTGCACTGTTTTGCCTTCTCCACAGCCTTCTCAACTACGTCATCAAGGCTCGGGAACGATACACGGCTCGAGCCAAGCTCGTAGATAGCCGGGGTAGTGATGCCGTCGCTCTGTATAAGGACATCTATCGCTGCGAAAGCCATTGTTCCCGAGTCTACCCTGTAGACTCCGTTACTGTTTGTTACCGCCCTCTCAACTATGTATACACCGGCTCCTCCTCCTACTACTTGTACACCCTTTGTCTCCAGCGCCTTGTCGAGCATGTACTTGGCGTTCTCGAGAACCGTTGAGGACTCCATGTATGCTAGAGCGGGGCTATACATGTTCCCGGGCTCCGGGTAACTAGGACTAGGCCCCGGTAACCCTCTCCACTCCCTGTCCTCGGGAGCGGCTCTTGCTTGCTTGACAGCACTGCGAACAGCTTCTCTAACAGCGTCACGGTCAAGGCCAGTAACGTAGCTAAAGCCAAGCTTTCTACCAACAGCTACTCTTATCCCGATACCAGCATCGTCTATAACCTCGAGGCTACTAATCCTATTAGCTCTGAGGCTTACCTTGTATCCTCTCTCAACAAGAGTGAAGGCTTCCGCTTCGGCGGCGCCCTCATGAATAGCCCATCTAACCGCGAGAACAGCTAGCTCTATGGGCTCTATTCTCTGCGACAATGCGCCCAACCACCTCTCGGACATGTTTATACCGGGAATCCAACTAGGTACATGGGTAAATACAAGGCTGGGAGATTATCTTCCACCAACAGTCATTCTCTTGACTCGAACATGGGGGCCTCCATCCGACACGTATACTAGTTGGCCCTTACCGCATCTCCCGTAGAATAGTTGGAAGTCCTTACCCACAGCATCTATGTTGAAGAGCGTCTCTAGGGTGTTTCCTGCTATACTCAGGTTTCTCACAGGTTCTCTTATCTCGCCATTAACTATCTCGTAGGCCTCCTCTATGCCTACCTGGAAGCTTCCATCAAGGTTTGTTTGGCCTCCTCCAGTCGCTACAATGTAGTATCCGAACTTTATGTCACGGAATATTTCCTCAACGCTATAATCGCCTGGCAGCATAACTGTATTCCTCATCCGGACGAGAGGTGTGTAACGAAATGACTCTGCTCTACCATTACCAGTTGGGTCTACGTCAAATAGTGCTGCGTGCACGCGGTCGGTCATTATGTCTCTGTGGATCCCCTTCTCTACTATAGTTGCACGCGCTGTGCGTACCCCCTCGTCATCGTACTTTATTGTGCCGAATCCATCGTCTAGTGTCGGGTCATCTACTATGGTTACGAGGCTTGACGCTACTTGTTTGCCTCTTTTATCTCTTAGCACGCTCCCGGCTGCAACTAGGTCCGCCTCGGCTAGGTGACCAAAGGCCTCGTGGACGAATACTCCGAGCGCCTCGGGAGCAAGAACTACTGGGTAGTTACCCGGCTTAGGCGTCTTTGCGCGGAGCTGTACTTCTAGCCTATTTAGTAGCTCCTTCGCTGTCTCCTCGAGAGAGTACTTGTTCCATACCACGTAGCCCTTTATTGTGCCCTTGACTATGTGTGCTGACGCGCGTATGCCCTCGCGTAGCCCGAAAACTGAGGCATATACATAGACTAGCTCGCGTTTCTCGGAGAGATACCTCTCCTCGGTGCTAGCATAGTGTCTTTCCTCAACACGCTCAACATAGCGTATTGTCCTGGACTTGACTTCTGGCTTCGAGGAAATAATCTTATCGAACTCTAGTAGATCCTTAACTTTTTGGTCGACGG
>JALVKZ010000197.1 GCA_027033675.1 Pyrodictiaceae archaeon
TATTTTAGATCAGGTGCCCGGCCCTAGCTAGGGGCCGGGATATTAGAACCTTCATAGCCCCTATTTTCGGATACATAGCTTATTTCTAATAAGGGCTTCCGTTACTCCCAGCTTTTCCCGGGATGGGGTCATTGTCAGAGACCGGTGAGAGAGCAAAGTTTCTTGGTAGGCACTTGATGGTTAAGGGGGAGTACGTTAATGATATATTATCTGGTCGTAAGAGGGCAACAATAAGGCTTGGCAAAGTCAGAGTGAAGTATGATGAGCTTATAGTTCATGGAGGTGGGAGACCAGTAGCAAAGGTTAAGGTAACCAACGTTGTTTATAAAAAGGTAAGAGAGCTTACAGATGAGGATGCGCGAAAAGATGGTTTTCGAAGCCTTAACGAGCTTCTTGAAGCGCTTAGAAAGGTTTATGGCGACATCAAGCTAGATGATATTGTTACTATAATAGAGTTTGATGTTATACAGAATCTAAACGAGCTAGAGCCACAAGATCCCTACCTTGGCTTATCACCTGCCGATATTGCTAGGCTTGCTCTGCGTTACCTCCAAGACGTGCTAAGCGACGAAGAGAAGAAGATACTTCGTGACTTAACTATTACGAACAGCATCCGCTCCACAGCTGTTCGTTTATTTGGTAACATTGAGAGACGGTGGCGAGTACGCCGCGTACTGAGACGAAGCCTTAACGAGCTTTTAAGAAGAGGACTAATTAAGCCCAGAGACATCTCTAAGCCCTCTAAGAGGGCAAAAAGAGAGGGTAAGGGCGAGGCGACTGGTCCATGACTAAGTGGTTATTGCGTTGCACAAAATGTGGGAATACCTGGGAATTAGAAGTTAGCTTTGACTTGTTAAAGCTTAAGGATAGACGTCTTTACCACTATTGTAAGTATTGTGGCGAGAATACATTCCACGAAGTCCTAGGCAGATTAGAGGACTAGTCTTGTATACTCATTTTCTTTTGACGTGATGACGTAGGGGTTCGGAGCAAATGGCTATGAAGAAACCTGTCTCAGCTGATACCTTACCGTAAGGTTCTCTATTCATGCCTGGTTATCAGAAAGGAGAATGTTCTTCATCGCTTTAAGAGGCTCTCGAGACCGTCGTTTCATCATCTAGCTCGCAGGGCATAATTCAAGAGTTAATGCTTCTATAGACATATCTCCTTATATGTGTCTAGGATTTTTCTTGGAGTACTTGTACCGATTATATCTGCTCCTATGCTTATGTAAAGAGCGGCTTGTAGTCCCTGTCTTATGCCACCGGCTGCTTTTATGCCTATACGATTACGGAGTCCTAGCTGTCTAAGGGTCTCGTCTATTATTATTATGTCATCTGGTATAGTATGTCTTGGTCCGTAGCCTGTACTTGTTTTTATGAAGTCTGGCTCAGCCTTTGTAGCTATTATTTCGACTATTTTTCTTAATTGTGTAGGGCTTAGTGCCGGAGCTTCTACAATTATTTTGCATTTTACGTTAGCATTTTTGCATATAGTTGTTACTGCTTTTATCTCGTTAATGTATTGTTCTTTTTTATCAAGCAGGTATAGCTGGAGGTTTGCTACGAAGTCTATTTCGTCGGCACCCATGGCTATTAGGTCTTCTACTTCTTTTATCTTTGCCTCTAAGCTATGATACCCATAAGGGAACCCAGCTACTGCCCCTAGGCACCTGCTAGTTGATCCTCTCGCTTCATTGAGGAGTGTAGGGGATAAGATAAGGCACCTTAGGCCTAGTTTTTCTAGCTCCTCTATAGCTGTCTCTAATTCCTCTTTGCTATTCCAGGGACGTAGAATAGCGTGATCTATCCTAGAAGCTAGTTCATTTACACTCATTTTACAAATACTCTGTTTGCTCATTTTCCTCGTCCATTATTGTGACAGTATCTGTAGGGAATTAGTGCTTTATTCTATCCAGTCTCCGGTCTCGATCTTCTCTGGTAGATATTTGTCTGCGAGGAATCTTAGGCCTTTGCTCGTTAGGGCTTCTATCTCTAGTTTGGCTTTCCTCTCAAGGAATATATCTATCTCTATTTTCCACTTCTTTGTCTGGAACCATTTATAGTTCCTTAGCTCGTAGGCTCTCTTTATGTCGGCATCCTTTGCCTTAATTATGTAGTTTCGGCGCTCTTGTTCTGTTAAGTATGGCTTTTTCTTCCTATAGCCAAATATATCGGTCATGCTCACGCCTATGAATCTTGTATTCGGTGTTGCTAGGCGCTCGCTTTCATAGCTTAGAGTTATGGAGCCGATTTTGAACACGCTGTATATATACCATCCATAAGGATCTGCATCTGTTAATATATAGACTGGTAGTCCGAGTTCCTCATTTAGTCTTCTAACGAATCGCCTCGTTGCCCTGTCCGGCTGGCCAGCGCTTGTTATTAGTACTGCTTTGTGTTTTCTCCAGAAGCCTATTCTGTGAAGCTGTTGGAATACCGCGTCCTTCTCTACCACTAGAACGTATTCGGCGTCAACATCAACGAATTCTATTAGGTCGGGGGTCGGCTCTATGGCATAGGCTCCGTGTCCCATTTTGCTTAGGTCTATCACGTCTCCTCCGCTTCGTATCTTCATATTGCCTACGACTTTTCCTTTCTCCTTGCTGAGTATGAGCATTTCCTCGCGAAGCAGTCCTGTAAATACCTCTATGTCCCTTATCACAGAGTCTGATTCTCTTTGTTCATCCCACGTGTTTTCTTCGTGCTTACGGCCTCCGGGTTCTCGGTATACTATTGTATGTTTTCCTCTATAGTATAGGTCACGGATTGTTGGATACTCGTTTCTCTCAAGTGCTTCATAAATTATTCTCGCCATTAGAAGTGTTTGCATGAACTTCTTTGATTCATGAAGATCGAAGAAGCTTCTGCTAAGCTTCTCCGGGCCTAGTAGGAGGAGCTTCCTCTTTTCATCATATATCGTGTTTGCTAGTGTGCGCTTGGGTAGCATTATTGTAGGATTCTCGCCTCTCTTTATCTGTTCAAGTATTTCTCTAAATCTCTCCTTGAATGCCTGGAGCGCTCTTCGGCGTGCCTCTATATCGGCCTTATCGATGTATTCCTCGATACTCATTCCCGCTCACCCCCTTCCTACTCTTCTATACTTACTTCCAGTCCCTGTACTAGTTTTGCAAACTCCTCGTCATCGAGTCTTAGGCGGCGTTTCATCGCACTAAGGAGCATCTCTTGCACAGTCTTCTCGTCTATATCACCGAGTATAGTTGCCAGTCCTTTAGCCACTTCTGGCGTGTATTTCACGAATGTTATGACTCTTCTCTTTGCCTCCTCTTCCTTCTTCTTTTGTAGAAGATAGAGCCGCAGCTTTCTTGCCGCTTCCCGGAGCGCATTACGTAGCTCGTGCTCTATCTCTGGTACATCTGCTACGCTTTCCTTGCCCACCCCCTTATAGGGTACCTTCGTACTAGCTATATGTGTTAGCACCGCTATTGGTGCCGGGAAAACTACCATGTAGTCCTTCCAATTAAAGCTTCGAGGATCAATAACCTTCCAGGCGACATCTGATT
>JALVKZ010000198.1 GCA_027033675.1 Pyrodictiaceae archaeon
GCTAGGTGGATTCAGCGCGGCGAGCGCCTCAAGCTAGTCTTCCGGGAGGAGCCGGAGCGGGTCGATGGAGGAGTCTATGTAGCGCCGAGGGATAGTTATGAGCTGTGGCGCCTCTGGCGCGGCGAGAACGGGGTCGAGGAGATCAAGATCTGGCCTCCTTGGAGGAAGGAGGCTAGGCTTAGCAGGGAGAGCATTGTGGGCGAGAAGGTCTACGAGTACCACGTCGTGGCACGTGAGGCGGTGACTGAGGACGACTACAAGGAGATTGTGGGTCTGGAGCAGTATCACTATGCTAGCAAGGAGGAGATAGTGGCTATTTGGCGATGCCCTGTCTGCGGTGCCTACACGGAGTCTAATATACAGCCCATCTGTCCCAGGGACAAGGTGCCGATGAAGCTCCAGGAGATACGTGGGAGCCTTCCCTCTAGCAGGTTCCTGGTATTGGAGCTGGTTACCAGGGAGCCCTATGAGCCGAGAATAGTGGCTTATGTGAGGGTTGATACCCCGATACCGTTGATGCATCGTAGAATAAGGCTCCCGAGCGGTGAGGAGCGAGTTGAGAGGATGATAAGGGAGAAGGTGTTCCCCAAGGACTGGTTCCATCCAACCTTCTGGCCACTAGCCTTCTCGAAGAGAGCGGAGATACGTAGGAGGTTCCGCGAGCTAGCCGATCTCTATGGCTCTAAGAGAATAGCTAGGGCGGCGGTAGGCGAGGAGATAGCCGATGAGGCCCTCCGCTATGCCAATACAGCGGCAGCCCGCATAGCGAGGGTTGTTGTACACCCGGATTACCGCGGCGATGGTCTAGGGGTACTCGCTGTGAAGATGGCTGTTGAATGGATAGCTGAGCGCAGAATACCAGAGATGAAGAGGAGAAAGCACGTCGTTGAGACTATTGCCCAGATGGCTCGCTATAACCCGTTCTTCGAGAAAGCAGGCTTCTACTACATGTGGGACACTGCTAGCGGTAGACCCGTTCTCATGTACCCCTTGACCCAGGAGGCCCGGGAGAGGATCGAGAAGTTCATCCGCGAAGACCCTTACGCACGGCTCCACGGAGGCCGCTTGTTCAGGCCAAAGTACCGTGTAGAGGAGAAGTTGAACGGCTCCATAGAGCTGGTAAAGGTTACGAAGATCTATAGGAGCGAGCTAGACGTCTCTAGGCTCTCGCCAGAGCTACAGGACGTGCTTAGGGCATTTGGTGCGGAGAGGAGGCTTGTCGAGAGATACGTGTTGAGAGACGTCTCGCTTAGTATAGAGCCTGGCGAGGTAGTAGCCGTGGTAGGCGCAAGCGGGGCGGGGAAGACAACCTTCCTCAGAATGATAATAGGTGCAGCCCTAGGCCTAGGCGATGAGAAGTATAGGCCAAGTAGCGGGGAGGTAAGGGTGCCAAGCAATGCGAGGCTAGCAGCTCTCCTGCCTGGCGAGATGGAGCCAGTGTTCCGCGGCGAGACCCTCCTAGAGCACATAGCCAGGAAGCTAGGGGACGCTGCTGCAGCAGTAGAAGTCTTGTCGGCAGTGGGATTAAGCGACGCGATATTCTACCGTGCTAGGTTCGACGAGTTGTCCACGGGGCAGAAGGAGAGAGCAAAGCTAGCAAGCCTTCTAGCCGAGAAGCCAAACCTCCTCGTCATAGACGAGTTCACCGCTCACCTGGATAGGCTAACAGCTCAGCGAGTGGCAAGGAAGCTTGGGACGCTCGCCCGGAGGAATGGCATAACATTGATAGTCTCGACGAATAGGCCGGAGATACTGAGGGCATTAGCGCCTGACAAGACTGTTCTAGTAGGCTACGGTACGGCCACGGTGGTGGAGACCCGGGAGAAGAACAGGTAAGGGGAGGGACGAGGGGTGCCTCTTAGGCGAGTAGTATTCCTAATGGGTATCTCGGGGCTCGATCTAGGCAAGGTACTGGAGCTAGCCCAGGGCCTCGGAGCAGCGACGGCGAAGTACGAGGACTTTGTTGAGGAGGAGTTCAAGGCCCCGATATACCATGTCTCAGAGCTGCTCCTAGTAAGGTATAGTGGTGTGAGAGACAGGTTCGACAAGGCCTTCGACAAGATGATGGAGTACCTGGAGGCAAGTGGTTTAGAGGCAGCGGTGGTCGCGGCGCATGCAGCCTATTATCGGCGGAACAACGTTGTCGCGAGCCCGGTCGTGGCAAGGATAGCTATGTTGGCAAGCAAGGGCGTAGAGATCTCAGTGATAGACTACGTCGACGACTACTACCACGTCCTGTACCGTGTCGCGAAGAGGATAGAGCGCGGCGAGACACCCGGGGTAGCGGGCTTCCAGGTACTAGACCCACTAGGCCTACTCTACTGGAGAAGCACCCACCACAGCATAGCCCAGGTACTAACCCTTTTCGGGGCCAGCCTCTACCTATACGCCTCCAAGCACAGCCAAGAGAGCCACCGCCGCCTCCTAGCAATGTTAATAGGCCAGGAATCAGAGACGGGGCCGTACCGGACAGCCTACATATCCCACCCAATAACACTAGTGCGCAAGAAAGCAGAGGAGCAAGGAGAGCCACTAGACCGGTTCCCCGATGCACTAGAGATAGAGGAGTTCAAGAAGAGCCTCGAGAAGGAGTGCCCAAGCCTAGTACTCTTCTCCCCCACGACCATAGACGAGCTAATAACGAGGCCAGGCGCAGAGGACCTAGAAACCAGGATAACAAGGGAGAACCGCTGGCCCCACGAAGAAAACGGGCTACACGACTATCCCTACCCCGTGGACTTAGGCAGCGAGTTCTTCGACAAATACCTCTACCCAGTAAAACAGACAACGAAGAACCCGGGCTACCTAGCCCAGCTAAGAAGCAGCATAGAAGCAAGCATAGAGAGGAGAGACCTTGGATATGTATCCCAAGCAGACATGATAATAGCCTACCGGCCAACAATGTACCTAGCAACCCACATGGGAGTAGAAACAGAGATCAAAACAGCAATAGCAATGGGCAAACCCGTCTACAGCGTCATGCCCCCCGAGGAGAGAAGCATAGCCTACAAACTCTTCCGCTTCGAATACCCACTCTACAGCACACAAGAGCTACTAAACATACTAAAATGCAAATAAACCCCGGTCAACACCGCCGAGAAACCAATCACTCACTCATACCTTCCGCCCAGAGCCTTTTCCGGGTCCAACGCCTAACTAATATTCTCTAGGACCCGCCCTATCCTAACTATATCATCCATGAGCTCGTTACTAAGCCCCCTAAACACTCTCTTACCCTGTATAACCAGTTGCATCTCCTTATGCATCTCATCGAAGACTTCTCCAAGATCCCTGAGCACATCGTCACTTGGCAGCTTTTTGCAACTAAAGTCCCCGTGCCCAATCATACCAAAGTAATACTCCTGGGAAACACGTCTAAGATAATCACCTATCTTATCAAGAGCCAGTGATAGGCTCGGTGGCATCCTGTGCCCAGAAGCCTCATAGGCGATAACAAGGCTAGTCCTTAGGTGCCTTATGTGAATAGAGTAAATGCGGAGAAC
>JALVKZ010000199.1 GCA_027033675.1 Pyrodictiaceae archaeon
GTGTAGGGATGTCGGGGCTTCCTCATTATCTCATTGGCTGGGCCTAGTTCTATTATCTTGCCGAGGTACATTACTGCTACGCGGTCTGCTACGAGCTTTGCTGTCGCTAAGTCATGTGTTATGAAGAGCATTGAGCCCCCTAGCTTGTCCTTGTAGTCCTTGAGCAGCTTCAGTATACCAGCTCTAACCGATACGTCTAGGCTGGAGGTGGGCTCATCCGCGACAATGAAGTCTGGCTCGAGAAGCATTGCCCTAATAATGGCTGCTCTCTGTAGCTGACCGCCGCTTAGCTGATAGGGGTAGCGCTTGTAGAAGTCCTCTGCCGGTACCAGCCCAACTTCCTCTAGGGCTTCTAGTACTCGGCGCCGTGCCTCACTAGGCGAGGCTAACCCGTGTACGAGGAGGGGCTCTACTAGCTGCTCTCCTATCCTCCTCACGGGGTTGAAGCTAGCGTAGGGGTCTTGGGGTACTAGCTGCATTCTCCTGCGCAGTGGTCTCAACTTTTTCTCCTTCATCCAGGTTATGTCTATCCCATCGAATACGATCCTCCCACTAGTGGGCTCGTAGAGGCGGAGGAGAAGCCTACCTAGTGTTGATTTTCCGCAGCCGCTCTCCCCGACAAGGGCTAATGTCTCCCCCCTCTCTATGACAAGGTCCACGCCATCAACTGCCTTCACTATTTTCTTGCCCAGCATGCCCCCATGGACGAAGTACTTCTTGAGCTTCTCCGCTACCACTAGCTCCCTCCTAGACATCTCCTCTCCCCTCCTTGCCGTATAGCCAGCAGGAAACGATATGGTCACCTATCCTGGTACGTGGCGGCTCCTTCTCCTTACAGATCGGCATAGCTCTTGGGCATCTGGGGGCAAAGCGGCACCCTGGCGGCGGGCGACGCAGATCCGGCGGGTACCCGGGTATTGGCTCGGGCCACTTATCGCTATCAATATCGGGGACTGAGGCTATGAGGCCCCTGGTATAGGGGTGCAAGGGGTTTCTCAGCACACTCTCTTTGGGCCCATACTCAACTATCTTCCCGGCATACATTATTGCTATCTTGTCTGCTCTCTCAGCCGCCAATGCTATATCATGGGTGATAAGGATTATTGCCATCCCTGTCTTCCTCCTAATATTGTCGAGCAGATCCATTATCTGTTTCTGGACAATAACATCAAGAGCCGTAGTAGGCTCATCAGCAACAAGGACCCTTGGACGAAGAGCTATTGCAGCAGCTATTGCTACCCTCTGCCTCTGCCCACCGCTTAGCTGATGAGGATAGCGCCTAGCAAGATCCCTTGGCAAGCCAACACTCTCCAGTAACTCCCCGACCCTCGTCCTTGCCTCCTCCTCGGGGACCCCGTGTTCGGTCATAACCTCAACTAACTGGTCCCCGATGGTGCGTACCGGGTCAAGCGTGGTGAAAGGATCCTGGAATATCATTGACACTAGCTCTCCCCTTGCTCTTCTCAGCCCCTCTCCGCTAAGCGCGACAATGTCCCTGTCCTCAACATATACGTGGCCCTTGACTATGCGGCCTGGTGGAGGAACGAGCTTGAGCAAAGAGTAACCAAGTGTTGATTTTCCGCAGCCGCTCTCCCCGACAAGGGCTACTAGCTCGCCGCTACTAGCCTCGAGACTAGCATCCTCAACGGCTCTAATGATTCCGCGCAACGTGTAGTAGTGAACAGTTAGCCCCTCTACGCGGAGAACCGTTCCCATGCTCTAAACCCTCTCTCGCTAGCTTGTTGTCCTCCTCACCTTCTCTCCTAGGCCCTCGCCTATGAGGGCCAGGCCAAGCGCGAGCAACGTGATCATCACACCTGGACCCATTATGAGCCACGGAGCACTCTGTATGAAGCCCTTGGCAGCGTATAGGTCAAAGCCCCAGTCAGGTGTCGGGGGCCTAACTGCTAGGCCCAGGAAGCTGAGCGCCGCCTCTGTCAGCACAGCATCGGCTGCGCTTAAGCTGAACACAACCATTATCGTTGGTAGTAGGTGCGGGAGTATGTGCCTAGTCATTATCCTAGAAGCTGGCAGTCCCAGGGCCCTGGCAGACTCTATGAAGGGCGTGGCCTTTACTTGTAGTACCTGTCCCCTTACCATCCGGAAGTACGTTGGGATGTAGACTACGGAGATAGCTATGGCAGCATTAACCGGGCTTGGGCCTAGCACGGCTGCGAGGGCTATGGCGAGTATTAGGCTCGGGAACGCATAGATGGCATCCATAACCATGCTTAGGGCTCGGTCAGTCTTGCCCCCGTAGTAACCGCTGAGAAGCCCAAGCGGTATACCAGTAACTGCGCTGAGAGCAGTGGCGAGCGCAACCACCCATAGCACTATTCTCCCGCCATAAACCACTCGCGAGAACATGTCGCGGCCAAGCATATCGGTTCCGAGGAGGTGCTTAGCACTAGGCGGTAATAACGGCGAGTCAACCATCTTAGTAGGGTCATAGGGAGCTATGAAGGGGGCGAAGACAGCCATGACTATTATGGCGCCAACTATGATTAGCCCGGCTATCGCGAGCTTACGGGCAGCCCCTGGTAGCTCGCCGAGAAACGAGCCCAGGCGCAGCCTCCTGGTAACAACATTGATTACCTCAACCACAACGAACCACCTCCTTTTCTTGGCTCTGCTAGTACCTTATGCGCGGGTCTAGGTACGCGTAGATAATGTCCACTAGGAGGCTAATTAGCCCAACTATTAGCGCGAATACCAGTATAACAGCCTGTATAGCTGGGTAGTCGCGGTACTGGATCTTTTCCACCAAGTAGGTGCCAATCCCGGGCCAGTCAAACGTTGTTTCTGTCAGCACAGCGCCTCCGAGGAGGAGAGCAAACTGGAGCCCAGCATAGGTCACCACAGGTATTATCGCGTTGCGGAAAGCATGCCAGGTAATCCTCTTCTCCCTTACCCCGTGAGCCCTATAGGCCATTATGAAGTTGGAGTCCAGCACAACCGCGAGATTATTCCTCAACAGCCTGGTATAGGGACCACTAAGTACTATGCCGAGCGTAAGTGCGGGGAGAACTATGTGAGCCAACGCGCTCTTGAACGCAGTCCAGTTACCCGTAATAAGAGAGTCTATGAGATAGAACCCTGTAATCGTCTTGATGTTTACCCTTGGATCTATCCTACCGCTAACAGGGAGCCAGTGAAGCCAGACAGCGAATACCAGCTGGAACATTAGCCCGAGCCAGGGAATGAATAACGTGTAGGTTAGTGCCCCGTATACCCTCATCGCTGTATCTATCTTTGTGTCTCTGCGCAGCCCAGCAATAAGCCCCGTGGCGAGGCCCAGGCCTAGGCTAACAATGAGGCCAGCAACAGCTAGCTCGATAGTGGCTGGGAGACGGGCAGCGAGATCAGCCGCTATAGGTCTGCCACGGATAACGAGGCTCTGGCCAAAATCACCCTGGAGCGCCCTCCAGAGATAATCAAAGTACTGGACGTAGAGGGGCTTGTCGAGGCCAAGCTGGTGCTCAAGA